>JBBRWF010000351.1:0-5291 GCA_038249405.1 Anaerolineales bacterium | reverse complement strand
TACCTATTTTCCGCTACCCCCTGGAAGGGGTTTGGGATAGGTGCAGGGTACAATTTGAGACATGGACACTCAAACCACCCCACCTGACGTTGAATATGAAACATACCGAATTGGTGTAGCTTTTATCGTGAAAGACATCCTGGATCGGTTAGGAATCGTTGAAGCGATAGACTCAGTCATGGAGCATCAGCCTGAAATTAATACCACATACGGTGCTTTGGCGCAGGTTGTGATCATCAACCGACTGAGTTTTGACCCGCAACTGTTGTACGCTCTACGCGAATGGGCGCAACAACATGGAATTGACCACTTGTTGGACATTGAAGCAGCCTGGTTGGATGATGATCGGCTGGGTGCAATGATGGAAGCCCTTGCCAAGCACGCTGGTCAGATTTGGTTGAAAGTAATTGTGCGTGCAGTAGCGCGATTTGCCGTGGTACTGGAATGGTTGCATGCTGATACGACCTCGGTTTACTTTGAAGGTGTATACGAAGATGAAGAAGGTCAGCCTCTCAAGGAAGAGTATGCGCCGCAGCTTTTACAAGGCTACAACAAAGATGGCAAGCCTCAAAACGTGCAATACGTGCTGAGTCTTATCGACAGTAAGCGCCTGCCATTGGTGTACAACCTTTGGGATGGGAATCAGAGTGATGATGCTGTCTATCTGGTTGATTTGAAGAAATTGCGCGGATCTGGGCTGGACTTGAGCAACACAGTCTTGATTTTTGATCGCAAAGGTTGTAACCACGCGACAATGTTGGAACTATCCAAAACCAATCAGTCTTTTCTTGGCGCTCATTCTTGGACAGATACGGCCAAGGCAAAATGGGAACAGACCTGGCAGGAACTTCAATCTGGTGAACGCAATTGGACTGCATCGGACTATGTTGCCCGAAATGACCAGCGCAAACCGGCAGAATCACGTCCGCGCTACCAAGTTTGCGAAGTAACTCATAACTTGAACGATGCCAGCAGCGGTGAGAGCTATCCCTTGCGTTGGATATTTAGTTGGAATAGCAACAAAGCCGAACTGGATGCTCGCCAACGCCTGAAGGAACTGGAGGCAGGCGAACAAGCCTTGCAAAAAATGACACGACTGATCGGTAAATACAGCTACACCAGCCGCACAAACATCACCAATCGTCTAGAAAAATCGCTCAATAAGGCCAGGGCCAGTGCTTATTATCTATATGTCCTTACTGGAAATGAAGAAAAACAAGATTGGCAATTGACCTGGTCATGCAAATTAGACGCCATCACCCAATCAGCATGCTTTGATGGAGTTGTCTTGCTTTGCACAAATGTCCCGGTGGAGCGGCTCTCGGCTAGCGAAGTGATGAAAAAATACAAAGAACAGGTAAGTGTCGAACAAACCTTCGCTTTCATCAAAAGCCCGGTTCAAATCCGTCCGCTTTGGTTACATTCGCCTCAACAACTGGCGGGCTTGACTTTACTGATTATGCTGGCTGTACTGATCGCATCACTCATCGAACATTGCGTTCGCCAGGATATTGCCAAAAACAAGAAAATGCTCAAAGGATTGATGCCAGAAAACCGTGACAACCCTTATCCGACTGCCGAAAAACTACTCAAAGTCTTTCAGGATTACTCCCTGGTTGTTACCCGGTTCGCCGACGGTCGTCATCAAGTTCATTATCCAAAACCACGCCCCATTCAAAGGCAAATTTTGGACATTCTAGCTAACTTGCACCCAAACCCTATTTAATAGGGGGCGGAAAATAGGTACTTATTCCGCGGATGGCTACGGCTGGAACGGTACCTCAGTAACAATTGGCCCGATTCCCAACGGTTTGGGCAAACTGGGTAATACTACCAACCGGCAAATTCCCGACAGTCGCGATCTTGCCAGGGAATTCAGCACCTTCCAGGCGAGTTACCACCCGGTGGAAGGCGCGGGCCGCAACCGCATTATGCCTGCCGGCAGTTTTGTGGCTGGTTGGACACAGGATTCGATCGTGTCTTGCAGTGACTGCCATCAAAATGATGCCCCGTCGAACGGTGGAAAAGGTCCGCATGGTTCTTCATTGATGCATATTCTGGGCGGTACCTCCAATTATGTTACGCAGGAAGATCCGGCCACAGATTGTGGTGCAGGCGCTTGCGGCCCTGTCCATAATTCAGGCGAATTGTGCTTCAAATGCCACCAGTACGGAACCTATGCTGGTAATACCAATCTTGGTACTACGACAAACTTCCGGAAGGGTAATGAAAATCTGCACACTTTTCACGATTTTACAGCGTGCTATACCTGTCACGATACGCACGGCAGCGAGCAGGACAGGTTGATCAACTTCAATACAGAGGTTGTAACCACCGATCCGGGTTATAATAGTCAGAGTGCCTGGCGATTTGATTATGCAACCAATACCGGCACCTGTGCCGTTGTCTGTCATGGCCTTAATCACAGTTCATCTGAGACTTACAGTCGCTAGGATTTACCGCATCCATCTTTTCATCAAGACCGTCCAATATTTGCGCAGGCCCTGGCAAATGTTGGACGGTTTCAATATTTATTCAACGGGAACACTTTATTAGATATGAACCGGATAACCCGTTATTGCAATGGTTTGATTGAGGCCGCCTGGCTTTCTGCATTGATCTTGACACCGCTGATGATGAGCTTAAGCGGCAGTGTTGCCAATATGATCAAGATTGCCTTGCTGCGTTCGATCATCATGGTTGGGCTGAGCGCCTGGGGTATAGCGTGGATTAGTGGTCTGTCCTGGGGAGCAGGTCAAAGTCAGTCCGGGCAAAAACCTGGAAATGGCGAACCAAACTGGCGCATGCGGGCGATAAGTTTTTTGCGGCAACCGCTGGTTATGCCGGTTCTTGCCCTGGTTTTTGTTTACCTGATTTCAACGCTGTTTTCGATTTCACCTTCGGTCAGTATACTGGGGTCTTATGCCCGAATGGATGGAATCACAACCTTTACTTCATACATCCTTTTATTTGTCCTGATTGCGACCCATCTACGGCAACGGGTACAGTTGGACCGTTTGATGGCAGTGATCGCGGCGGTCAGTTTTGCTGTGGATATTTATGCCATCCTGCAGCACTACGGGTTGGACCCAATGCCGTGGACAGTGGCCGAGGTGACAATTCGCGCATCATCCACCATTGGTTACCCCATATTTGCAGCGGCATTTCTTAATCTGACATTTTTTGCGCTGCTTGGACGGCTAATCCTTGCTTTTCAGGCTTACCGCCATGAGCGCAGATTAATGTCAGGTGATTTAGCCAGAATTATTTTGTACGGCATGGTGGCGGTACTTAACCTGGTTGCGACCTGGTTTACAGCCAGCCGCGGTCCTTTGCTAGGATTGCTGGCGGGGGCGAGTATTTTTGTGTTCCTGCTGAGCATTTACTGGAAAAACAAGCCTTTGCAGGCAGCTTTCCTTATCCTGGGGGTCATTTTCCTTATTGTTGTGGGCATGATCTTTGCTCCTGGCAATCCTTTGACAACGACAGGGTCGCTGACCTCGCAGGCACTGGGGCGCCTGGCACAACCGTTGGAGGGCGATACATCGCGTACCCGTGTTTTGATCTGGGAGGGTGTTTCAAAGATTGTTTTCTCACATGCGCCACTTGTCTTTCCTGATAAAACTCAAGATCAGTGGAACGCTATTCGCCCTTTGATTGGTTATGGGCCTGAGACTCTTTCGTTGGTGTTTTCAGGCAACTACACACCTGAAATGTATGCGATTGAAAAAAGATATGTCAAATATGATCGCGCTCACAATGAATTTTGGAATACGGCGGCATTTTTGGGCGGGCTAGGGGTACTGGCTGAATACGGCTTGTTTCTGGCGATTTTTTACTTTGGGCTGACCTGGCTTGGATTGCTTGTTTCCCGTTTTGAGCAGCGTCTCTATTGGGGGCTGTCACTGGTTGGCGGCGTCATTGGCGCAGTGGTGTGTATTTTATTGGGCGGGACCGCCTTTCTGGGTCTGGGTATTCCCCTTGGGCTTCTGGCAGGTCTGGTTGGCATTTTATTTCTTCGCATTTTCCGCGATCTTCCCAAGAGCTCCGCAGGATTAAAGGAATGGCAGTCCATTACGTTAATCTGTATTTTCTCGGCGCTTGTCTCACATTATGTTGAAATCTTGTTCGGTATTTCCATGGTGGTCTCCAACCAGCTTATGTGGAGTTACCTGGCGATCATGCTGGTCATCGGGCGCTCGCTCGGAAGCGAGGCTGTATTTGCGGATGTTCTGGTTGAAAAGCGGGAAAGCGCGGTTTCCAAAAAATCTCGTGTGGTTCAGCCCGCGAAGGGAGGCTGGCAGGATGCATTTTTGCAGATCATGCGCAGCACTGGGAGTCTGACCCTGATGATGGTGACGCTTGGTTCAGGGTTTATTGTCATTTTCCAGGCGGGGGATAGCGTAACAGCGACACTTATAAATGCTTTTACATCCGTTGCCAGCCCGATGAAGCATACATCTTATGGTGTATTGGGTCTGTTTATCAGTACATTGTTGTTTTCAGGGATTCTTTTTCACCTGGAGTTTGGTAACAATGCGGGAAAAACACAGACCTGGATAAATTTGCCGGTTTCAGTTGGGTTGACTTTAGTATGCTCACTGTTTTTCTTTGCGGTTCGCGCAAACGAACTGGTTCAGCTGCACGATGCGAAAATAATGGCGGATACGGCTTTGCTCACAGCGGGAAATCTTAACCTTGCCACCAGTTATTTCGGGTTTTTGTTTTTCTTTTGCCTTGTATGGGCTTTTGCATTGCAGCCTGGTCAAGTGGCAGGCGGTTTACTTGCAAAGGTGCGTTGGCCTGCTATTTTGGCGGGGCTATTCTTATCGTTCGGTTTTATATTTATTTCTGCCTTCCTAAATTTGAGGCCTGTGCAGGCTGATATGTTGATGATCCTGGTGAGGACTGAAAACGCGGCGAACCGCTATGATTCGGCCCTGACTGTCTACAGAAATGTATTGAAATTAATGCCTGAGGAAACTTTTTACCTGATTAATGCTGAGAAAGTGTATAAAGATGTGATCAACACCAACCAGGATGCTGGCAAGAAAGAACAGCTGTTTCAAGAAGGCCTGGCAACCATCCAGAAGGCTTTTGAACTTGAGCCTTTATATGTGGATGTGAGTATGGCGCTGGCGCGTTTTTACCGCCTGGGAGGTGAAATTTCTTCTGATCCTGCGCAAAAGAATCTCCGTTTTAATAAGGCAAACTCATACTTTGCAAGCGGCCTGGCAGCCAGCCCTGCCAGGGTGGATTACTGGTTGGATTGGGCTGATTTTCTTGCGGCG
>JBBRWF010000350.1:0-5301 GCA_038249405.1 Anaerolineales bacterium | reverse complement strand
GGTGACTTCCACGGTGCGTGCAAGAGGAATCAATATCCCGTGGATTCCCATGCTTTCAGCGGTGCGCAGCAGTGTGCCAAAGTTTTGCGGATCTTGTAGTGTATCAAGCAGCAATACAAACAGCGGCTCATTTTTAGTTTTGGCATTCTCCAATATGTCGCTCAAATCGACATACGGATAATGTGATGCTTCCAGCACGACGCCCTGGTGTTGGGGTGTTAGATTGTCCAATTGCTGGCGCTGAACGCGTTCCACCGTTACATGGCGTTCCTGTGCCAGTTTCAAGATATCTGCCAGACGGCCCTTTTCTTGACTTTTTTCGGCGATCATCAGGCGGATGGGCTGGCGTCGTTTGGCGCGCAGGCATTCATAAACGGCATTGCGGGAGTATATGATTTCTTTCAATTTATTTTTCCAATCGGGCGATGTCTGGATGGCTCGCCAGGACACGCATACTTACTGTATCGCCCACGTTCAGGCGTTGATATTCAGCATTTGACACAGGCTCTTCAAAGCATGTGTCATCTCCAGCACTATACACAAGATGATAAAAGCGTTTGTGACCATTCTGCCTGATGATTTTATCCAGAACCTTACCATGCTCGACCAAACCTAGTTTTTCCAGTTTCCAGGCCAGTCTCAAGTTTTGCAGAGCTCCTATCCACAATAAACCGGTCATACAGATCACAACTGTTCCTGCCAGAAGCAAGCCAAGCGCAAGGGCTGTTTCACGCAAATCATGTGTGCTGCGCAGGATGGATATTCCCAGGTCGAGCAGATAAAGCGCCCCGTTGGCAGCCAATGCAAACAGTATACCGATAAATGCAGCGAAAAATGCTCGTTCGCGCAAGATAGTCGCTTTTTGCGTGTACTGCGTTGTGGAAACTATTTCATTCATGGCAGAGCGTAGTATATCATTTTGCAGCATCACGACGTTTATTTTATCCGCGCTTATTCATACAATTTCTCTGCATTGTCTTCACACTCACTTCACAATTGGTACTTATACTGCAATTAGATTTCACAGGAAATCAACACATACAAGGAGATAAATAATGTTCAAACATATCGCTTTTCGGATAATTGTTGCATTGGTGCTGCTGGTTGCCATCACTTGTATTGCCTTCTTCGCATTCAATACAGGTATGATGCGCGGTGCTGCCCTGAACCTGCCAGTTCCTGCAACCTTAGGGCAGCCAGTTCCATACTATGGTTATGGAATGCTGCCATTTATACATCCGTTTCCATTCTTCGGCTTTGGGTTCTTTGGACTGCTGGCACCTTCATTCCTGCTCTTTCTTGTTTTTGGCGCATTTCGCCGAATGATGTGGGGGCCACGTTTTGGCTGGCATCACAGGGTTCGCAGCGCCTGGGGTGAAAAAGGCCCGGGCATCGATGGCTTTGTTCCGCCCATGTTTGCCGAATGGCACCGCCGTTCGCACAGCGGAGTTGAGCAAGACGCTGAACCCGCAGTTCAAAAGTAAACCTGGTCAACTATAATCCTACCGGAACCGCCAGGAACTGGCGGCTCCGGTAGGGCTTCTCAAGCAAGGATAATGACAAGATCGAATAAGATTTAATGGATTCTCTGGGTCATTCGAGATCAAAAAAGGCTTATTATTGATATCTTATCCACACTGTCTTGAATTATTTGCATAATCATGTATTTTTTACAACTTTAAAGTCGTTCTTTTACTATGAAAACTATTCTGGTTGTTGATGATGAAGTAAAAATCCTGAAATTGGTACGCGATTATCTTGAGCGCGCTGGTTATTCGGTACAGGTAGCAGCGGATGGCAAAGCTGCCCTTTCGCAGGCGCGTGTCGAAAAGCCTGACTTGATCGTTCTGGACCTGGGCCTGCCACAGATGGATGGCCTGGATGTGACCCGTGAACTGCGCCGTATCTCGAATATTCCCATTATCATGCTTACAGCCCGTTCTGAAGAATCCGACAAGTTGATTGGGCTTGAGCTTGGCGCTGATGATTACATAACCAAACCCTTCAGCCCAAAAGAATTGGTGGCGCGCGTGCGGGCGGCCTTACGCCGTGTTGAAACATATTCCCAAAATAGCGCCGAGGTTGTTCGTGTTGCCGATCTGACTCTGGATGTGCCGCGTATGCGTGTGCTGGCCAGGGATCGTGAGATCGAAGAATTGACTCCAACAGAGTTCACATTAATAGTAACCATGGCGCGCTCTCCCGGGCGGGTTTTTTCGCGCGCCCAATTGCTGGATGCCTTGCATGGTGTAGCATTTGAGTCTTATGAGCGAGCTATAGATGCACATATTAAGAATATTCGTCATAAGCTCGAAATCTCTCAGGCCGAACCCCGTTATATATTGACGGTCTACGGCATGGGTTACAAGTTCACAGATCGCTGATCCATGCCAAAACACAGCCGGTTATTTACTCAACGCCCTCCGTGGTGGCCAGAAAATGAAGTCTGGCCGCCTGCGAGAGGCCGTATGCGCCACAATCAGTTTTTTCGGCGCATGGGCTGTGCCTTTGTCATTTTTAACTTGCTGGGTTTTGTGGTTTTCTTTTTGGCCGCAGTTTGGGTAGCCAACTTGCTTGGGTACACAAACCTGCCTGCCAGCATTCTGCCCTGGTTGCTGCCACTACGGGTTGGCGTACTGGCGTTGGTTTTGGCTGTGATCACATTAGGGGTGTTTGGATTGCGGCGTGTTTTTATGCCTCTGGATGATCTTTTGGAAGCTGCCGGTCAGGTGGCAAATGGTGATTATTCTGTGAGTGTGCCGGAAAGAGGGCTGCCGGAAGTACGCTCATTGGCGCGTGCCTTTAATAATATGGCTTCGCGCTTGTATGACACCGATCAAAAGCGGCGCATTTTACTGGCGGATGTAACCCATGAACTGCGCACGCCATTAACTGTTATCCAGGGCAACTTGGAAGGCATGCTGGATGGGGTTTACCTGGCCGATGAAACCAATCTTCGCGCGCTTTTGGACGAGACCAGTTTGCTGGCCCGACTGGTGGAAGATTTACGAATTCTTGCCCTGGCAGAGAGTGGTGCCCTGCAATTGAGAAAAGAAGCCTGCGATTTCCTAATGTTATCGCGCGAGGTACTCGCTGTTTTTAATGCCCAGGCACAAGCTGCGGGTGTAGATCTGGTTTTTGATGCGCCAGAAGCCTTACCATTGATCAATGTTGATCCGGGACGTATGCGCCAGATTCTGTCCAACCTGATTTCGAATGCACTGCGCTATAGCTCGCGTAACGATAAGGTGGTATTGAAATGTTATGTGATGAAAGGTCGCTTTGTGTTTGAAGTTATTGATAGCGGTCCGGGCATTAGTGCGGCGGACTTGCCCCACATCTTTGAGCGTTTTTATAAATCAGCCGATTCAGGTGGAATGGGCCTGGGATTGGCGATAGTGCGGCATCTGGTCACTGCCCACGGAGGTAGTATCGAAGCTCAAAGCGTTAATGGACAGGGCACCCTTATTCGGGTTTCATTGGTACTAGCGACAGATGGGTAACGTGTCTGGTTGCCAAAACCGGTGCAAAATCATCGTTATTTTCGCGCAATAATGACAATCATCACTACAACATGAAGGCCTTGAATGCTATAATCCGGATGATTATTATCCAAAGGAGAAAGTAAAAAAATGGCATATCAAATGGTTAAAGTGCCCGAAGGCGGGGCAAAGATCGGTATTAAGGATGGCAAACTCCAGGTTCCAGATAACCCCATTCTTCCTTTTATTGAGGGTGATGGCACCGGACGTGACATCTGGCGCGCGTCAGTTCGTGTGTTTGATGCTGCGGTTGAGAAGGCTTATGGCGGCAAGCGCAAGGTGCATTGGATGGAAGTTTTTGCGGGTGAGAAGGCTTTCTTGCAATTCCAGAACTGGTTGCCGGATGAAACCACCCAGGCTTTTTCGGAATTTCTAGTGGGTATAAAGGGCCCGCTGACTACCCCCATCGGCGGCGGCATCCGTTCGTTGAATGTGGCCCTGCGTAAAATACTGGACCTGTATGTTTGCCAGCGCCCGGTACGTTACTATAACGGCGTGCCTTCGCCCGTCAAGCATCCCGAATATGTTGATATGGTCATCTTCCGCGAAAACACTGAAGATATTTATACCGGTATTGAATTTGCTTATGGCACAGAAGATAACAAAAAGTTCAAGCAAATGTTCAAGGAAGCCTTCCCCAAGGAATACGCCAAGATGCGCTTTCCGGATACCGCTGGTATTGGTATCAAACCGGTTTCAGTCGAAGGTACTGAACGCCTGGTTCGCGCTGCTATTCAATGGTCACTGGATAACAAGCGCAAGAGTGTGAACTTTGTCCATAAGGGCAATATCATGAAGTTCACCGAAGGCGCTTTCAAGGATTGGGGTTACGCTCTGGCCAAACGCGAATTCCGCGATCAGATCATTACCGAGCGAGAGTCATGGATTCTGGGCAATAAGGAGAAGAGCCCGAACCTGAGCGTGGCTGAAAATGCCAAGCAGATTGACCCCGGTTTCGACATGATGTCGCCTGCTCAGCAAGGCGATATCAAGGCCGAAGTGGAAGAAGCGCTTAAACTGTGGGATACCCACGGTGACAGCAAATGGAAATCCAAACTGATGATCAAAGACTCAATTGCAGATGTCAGCTTGCAGTTCACCATTATTCGTCCGCGCGACTACGATGTGATCGCGACCCTCAACCTAAACGGTGACTACCTTTCGGATGCGTTGGCTGCCCAGGTGGGCGGAATTGGTATCGCTCCAGGCGCGAATATTAACTACGTCACCGGGCATGCTATTTTTGAAGCCACTCACGGCACTGCGCCCAAGTATGCTGACCTGGACAAGGTTAATCCTGGCTCGGTTATTTTGTCTGGCGAAATGATGTTCCGTTATTTGGGCTGGACTGAAGTTGCAGATTTGATTGTCAAAGGTATGGAAGGCGCGATTGCTAAAAAGGTTGTCACCTATGACTTTGCCCGCCTGATGGATGGCGCAACAGAGGTTAAGTGCTCTGAATTTGGAGATGCGATTATCCAGAATATGTAGCATAAGCTATTTTGTGCCTGCAAACAAAAAGTCACCCCTCCGAAGGGGTGACTTTTTGTTTCATGTGAAGTAAGTTGCAACCCAAATTGCTAAGGGTATGCTGTTGGCGCGGGCGCGGGGGTGGGCAGCGCAGCGGCATCCGCAGCGGTTTTGGGCATACCCGCCATGATCCAGCGCCTGAAGACATCGATAATATCAGCCTTCAACTGCTTGTTAGGCGGCATCGTGTTCACGAGAGTTGCAGTCGGGTTGCTTGGATCTGGGATGG
>JBBRWF010000349.1:0-5307 GCA_038249405.1 Anaerolineales bacterium | reverse complement strand
GATGGGTTTTCCAATGCCATGTGGGAAGAATGGAAATCGGCGTACCTTGTTCATAAATTACACCAATCCGACCCGCGCGCCATGAATGGTTACACTGTGACAGATATGGCTATTTACAATAATAATGCCCTCGCCAGCGACTTGTTCGAAGTTGAGATTGGCGTTCTAAAACCAGGAGCTGCCGCGGATCTGATTTTTGTAGACTACTCCCCGCCTACTCCACTTGGCGCAGGCAACCTTCCCTGGCATATTTTATTTGGGTTTCGAGACAGCATGGTAACCACAACCATCGTTGGCGGCAAAGTCCTGATGAAAGACCGCCAACTGCTCACGCTTGATGAAAAAGAAATAGCACGAAAATCAAACGAACTATCTACCAAGGTCTGGAAGCGTTATAACGAAAGATTCAAATAAAAGCCACTCACCAACAAAAATCCATTCATAAAAGAGGTTCCAATAATGTCTGAAGCATCCCCCACAATCGCAGTTCTAGGCGGCACCGGAAAAGAAGGCAAAGGCTTGGCATTCCGTTGGGCAAAAGCAGGCTACAAAGTCATCATCGGTTCCCGTGGAATAGAAAAAGCAGTCCAGGCTGCCGCAGAAATAACAGCCTTGCTGAGTGACCGTCTCGTGATAGAAGGCCTCGATAATTTATCAGCCGCCAGAAAAGCCAGCATCGTGGTGCTTACTGTCCCTTATGCTGCCCACAAAGATACGCTGGAAACCGTCAAGGATGCCCTGCAAGGCAAGATACTGGTCGATGTAACAGTTCCACTTGTTCCACCCAAAGTAACCAAAGTACAGATGCCCCCGGCTGGCTCAGCCGCACAGGAAGCTCGCGAAATTCTAGGGGAAGGTGTCGAAATCGTGGACGCTTTCCAGAGTATTTCTTACGAGCATCTCATGGCCAGCGAAGAAGTACTCTGCGATGTGCTCGTTACCGGCACATCAAAAGAAGCACGTTTACAAGTCATCAAGCTTGTCGAAGCCGCCGGGTTAACTGGCTGGGATGCTGGTCCAATCGAGAACTCAGTGGTTGTTGAAGGTCTTACCAGCCTGTTGATCTATATAAATAAACAATACGGCTCAACTCATTCGGGGATAAAAATCACCGGGGTCCACAAGCCTTAGCAAAGCTCTTTTACAGGTTCCTCATCATGCCACTTACCCTCACAGCTTTGCAAGGCCTGCCACTTATCAAACCCGGTGATGATCTCGCCGGGATAATTTTGAAATCAATCAGTCAATCAGCATTATCATTGGAAAACGACGATATTATTGTCCTCGCGCAAAAAATAGTAAGCAAAGCTGAAAACCAGCTCGTTAACCTTTCGACGATTGTACCCACCCCTCAGGCTCTGGAGCTGGCAGCCAGAAGCGGAAAAGACCCTCGCCTGGCAGAGCTTATTATCCGCGAAAGCAATGAAATTTTGCGAGTTCGTATGGGCTCAGTAATTGTCGAACACAAACTCGGCTTTGTTTGTGCCAATGCAGGCATCGACCATTCAAATGTGGCAGGTGACGGAACAGACCTGGAAGAATGGTTTTTATTATTGCCCCAAAACCCCGATCAATCAGCTTCTAAAATCCGCTCTCAGTTGGAATTGGCCAGCGGCAAACGCATTGGCGTAATGATCATCGACTCTCATGGTCGCGCCTGGCGCGTTGGGACGGTGGGCATCACAATTGGAATTTCCGGCCTGCCAGGGCTGATCGATGAACGTGGCTGGAAAGATTTATTTGGCTATGCATTACAAATCACCGTCGTAGCCGCGGCTGATGAGCTTGCAGCCGCCGCTTCGCTTGTTATGGGCCAGGCATCCGAAGGCACGCCTGTTGTTCATGTTCGTGGTTTCCCCTTTCCCCTGCGTGAGGGGAATCTCCAGGAACTACTCCGCCCCAAAGAACAGGATTTGTTCAGGTAATCATGAGCAACTCCTATTGCCGCTCACTTCAGGAACTTCTGGCAACCAGCACAATCCATATCGACCGCCCACGCGGCCAACCACACCCCCGATACCAAGATCTCGTCTACCCGTTGGAATATGGGTTCCTGGAAGGCACTTCGTCGGGCGATGGTGATGGAATCGATTTATGGATTGGGTCACTTAACAATCAGAAACTAACGGGAATCTTATGCACCTTTGATACAGTTAAACGAGATGCGGAAATTAAGCTTCTATCTGGCTGCAGTTCACTTGATGTCCAGATAATTCTAGGCTTTACAGACAACCTGATGCGCTATCTCTATATTCCTAACCCTGAGGACAATTAATGAATACCATACCTGAATCACTCCGTGATTTACTCACCGATGAAAAAAAAGCTTTCCTCTATCTCGCGACAATTATGAAAGATGGTTCTCCGCAAGTAACACCTGTCTGGTTTAACACAGATGGTTCTCATATCCTGATCAACTCGGCCATGGGGCGTCTCAAAGACAAAAACATGCGCGCCCGTTCAGCAGTGGCAGTTGTCATTGCAGACCCGGCCAACCCGTATCGTTATTTGCAAATTCGTGGCAAGGTTGTCGAAATTACGCTTGAAGGCGCCGAAGAACATATCGACACGCTCGCTTTTAAATATCAGGGAGTACCCGCATATCCTTACCGGCGCGCTGACGAGAAGCGCGTTACCTACAAAATTTTGCCAGAACATGTAGATGCTCACTGATTTTCGCGAATTTCTTCGTTCGCGCCGCTCTATTCGTCGCTTTAAGGCCATTCCGATCAGCGACGATATAATTAATAATATCCTGCTAACTGCCACACACGCCCCTTCCGCTCACAACCGTCAGCCCTGGCGCTATGCTGTTTTAAAAAATCCGGAACCAAAAATTCGCCTATGCGAAAATCTTGCCGATAAATTTCGTTCCGATCTAACTGCGGATAACCTCAGCAAAGCAGAAATAGATACCCGAATTAACCGCTCAAAAAATCGCATCAAAGAGGCGCCTCTTATCATCATTCTTTGCATGGATTTAAGTGAGATGGATATTTATCCGGATGAAAAGCGCTCCCAGGCTGAACGTATTATGGCTATTCAATCCGTTGCCGCAGCGGGTTGCCAGCTCCAACTCGCAGCCCAGGCCGAAGGGCTTGCATCCGTATGGACTTGCAGCCCCCTGTTTGCTCCTGAAACAGTCCAGACCGCATTAAATTTACCCGCAAATTGGCAGCCACAAGCCATGTTCTTCATAGGCTATCAAAACGAATCACCCAAACCGAAAATTTTGAAACCCCTGAAAGAAATCTGTCTGAGTGTAAATTAGCCCGATCTGATCGTAACCTACTCCTTTTTATAGGATATGCGAATGAAAATTGTTGCTCTCGCGGGCGGTGTTGGTGGCGCCAAACTCGCCGACGGTCTCTCGCGCTGTTTACCAGACAATGATCTGACGATCATTGTCAACACAGGTGATGATTTTGTACATTGGGGGTTAAAAATCTGTCCCGATCTGGACACTGTCTGCTACACCCTCGCTAGTCTTGCCAATCCAGAGACGGGTTGGGGCCGTAATGAAGAAAGTTGGCAAGTCTTCGAAAATATGCGCTCGCTGGGATGCGAAGAATGGTTTCGCATCGGCGATAAAGATATCGCTACCCACATTGAACGCACCCGACGCCTGAATGCCGGGCAAACTTTATCAGAAGTCGTTCATGATTTTTCCAGAGCCTGGAATATAGGTCCCAAAATAATCCCGGCAACAAACCAACCCCTGGCAACAATCGTGAACACCGTAGAAAAAGGTGAACTGGCTTTTCAAGAATACTTCGTTCACCAACGATGCGAACCAGTTGTAGAAGGTTTTCGATTTCAAGGTATCGAAACCGCCCTGCCTGCGCCTGGTGTACTTGAAGCCATTCACCAGGCTGATTCAATTATTATTTGCCCCAGCAATCCATGGGTCAGTATTGACCCGATCATAAACATCCCCGGTATAAGCGATGCTTTACACAAAAAACAAGTAATTGCCGTTTCTCCAATTATCGCTGGCCAAACCATCAAAGGCCCGGCAGCAAAAATGTTCGCCGAACTTGGCATTCAACCATCTGCAATGGCTGTCGCTCGGCACTATGAGAAAATTCTTACCGGGTTTGTCTTGGATGTGATTGACTCGCAGCAATTCAGCGAAATTCTAGATTTCAGCATTCATCCTCTCATTACAAACACACTGATGAAAACAACCCGGGATCGGCAGCAACTTGCTCAAGATGTGCTACACTTTATAGAGAGACTCACTTCATGACTATTTGGGCCATCGTCCCTGTTAAACCTCTTAGATTGGGCAAATCCCGACTTTCAGGCGTCCTTTCGGATGAAGAACGCGCCATCTTGAATCGCATGTTTCTTGAACAGACCTTGGATGTTTTACGAAGCACCCCTGTTGTCTCTCAAACTCTCGTTGTCAGTCGTGACCCGGCAGGCCTGGCAATAGCACGTGAATACGGTGCGCGCACAGTTTTGGAAGACGGCAACCCTAACTTAAACAGTGCACTTACACGTGCCACCATGCTGGCACGCAATTACGCCACCCGCGGTGTTTTGGTTCTTCCTGCAGACTTACCTCTTCTAAGTAAAGACGATTTACTCTTTTTCTTTGAACATATTTACAAATCTCCATGTGTAGTAATTACACCAGATAGACATCTGAATGGAACAAATGCCTTACTGATGTCGCCGGGCGGATTAATTCCTTACAGTTTTGGTCCGGACTCGTTCGCTCGCCATTGTGAACAAACCAAAATAAACGGCGCCCATCTTGAGATTGTCCGTAACGACAACATCGAACTTGACCTCGACACACCCGATGATTTGACTCTTCTAAAACAAATCGAAAATTCCAAATACTAAGGAGAATGTCCAATGGCACGTGTTGCTCTATACCTGCAAGATTCTCATGATTTACGCGACGGGCTCGATTACGCCAGGTACGCCGAAGAAAAAGGTTTTGAAGCTGTCTGGCAGGCAGAATCACGGCTGGTGCGCGATGCCATTGTACCGATGGCTGCATACGCCGCCGTAACCAATAAAATAAAAGTTGGCTCTGGCGTTATCAATAACTGGACGCGCAACATAGGCCTGCTTGCAGCCACCTATCTCACGCTTGATGACCTTGCTCCCGGACGCATCATTTGCGGGATCGGTGCCTGGTGGGATCCGCTTGCCAAGAATGTCGGCATTGACCGTAAAAAACCGCTCACAGCTATGAAGGAAACAGTGCAAATCATGCGCCACTTACTAAACATGGAACGAGTAACCTTCCATGGCGAATTTATTAATGTGGATGGCATCGAACTGGACGTG
>JBBRWF010000348.1:0-5317 GCA_038249405.1 Anaerolineales bacterium | reverse complement strand
CAGTAGCCCGCTCCCAAGAATCAGGGTCATGGGAGCGGGCTGCCGAGGTGGCCCAAAACGCAATCAGCACCGCTGCAGCGCCGGTGAAACCGCCGGCCAAGGCGGCGGCGCCCAAGAATGGAACGAACCCCAACTTCGGCATGAACATGCCGATGATGACCAGCGCCTTTGACACGGCAGCCTGGCTCAGCGCGGCCTGAGAACCGCAGCCTCAAGCCTTGTTCCCGGCCGAAAAAGAAGGGGCTCCGTTGGGGCCCCTTTTTTCATGGCCGGCGCAATTTTCCGTATCAGGAGCGGTCTTTTGTTTCAAGCGCAGTTTTTTGTTGAGCTAACTTTCATGATGCTGGTCAGCGCCCCGCATCATGAAACACTTCCACGTTAGTGCGTTGCCGCCGCAGCCAGCGCAGCTTCGCGTGTGGCGTGTTCACACTTCGGTGACCAGCGAGAAGTGTTCAACCAAGGGTGGCGTGGCGAAGTACCCTATTGGAGCGGGCTATATTATGACGCGGGCAGTTGGCTGCATTATCAGACCTTTGGCAGCGCTCCCAATCGCTACTTTGTGGCCGAATGGCACAATGTTAAGGGTGGTCCGCCGTCCGATACAATTGGCGGCGATGACACGTTCACTTTCTCTGTCACCCTGTGGGAAAACGGGAATATCGATTTTCAGTACCAGAGTATGGATTATTCCGGCGGCAACTTTCGGTGCGCCAATTCTGGCATCGAAGATTCGAGAGGGCTGGATGGCCTCTCTCCGCAAGTCAATAATTGCGCGCCGTCCACCGCGGATGTCCGTTTTTCGCGTCCCGCCCTGGCTGCCCGCTCTGATTTTACCCCCCGGCAGCAGGGCGAGTTAACCACACCCGGCGTAACCAAAACCTTTACAGTGGCTATCAAGAACACGGGCGATCTGGGCGGCGACACTTTTGATCTGACCACTAGCTCTGTCTGGCCGGTCACATTATTCGCCACTGATGGCGTCACCTGGTTGACGGACACGGACGGCGACACCACCATTGACACCGGCCCGATCGCACAGGGCGCCACCCACAGCTTTATGGCCAAAATCATTGTGCCGGGTGCCGCGCTCACCGGGGATACTTCGCTGACCAATATCACGGCTACCTCTTCCGTGAACATTGGCGTAACAAAAACAACTGGCCTGTCCCTGACAGTTCCCGCCAAATTTGTTGGGGTTTTTGAAGATCAGGACAACGGCGCCATGAGTTTTATGACGGCCTCCCCTTCTGCCATCAATAACTATAAAGCCACTGCCAATTTTTATGATGGTAGCGAGGTTGCCACCGCGCAGACCGCCACCGGCAGTTACCTGTATGCCTGGAATAAAAATCGAATTTTGGGGTCAGGTATAAATATATATGAAATAGAATACGCCATTGTTGGCCAGAACGGCAGCCTGGTTCGCCCGGTTTCCAAGCTGACTGACCTTTCCGCTGTAACCACCCATACTTATGATTATAGTCCTTCGGTAGCCGTTGCGCCGGATGGCCGCATGGGCGTTACCTGGCAACGTAGGGAATATGATAACGCGACGCAGAACCAGCGCCGCAACATCTACTTTGCGATTCTGGATGCGGCGGGTGGCCTGTCTTACGGCCCGCTCAACATTACCAACAACGCCGTAGGCGCTTCAGCCGAGGCTTACTCTCCAACGGTCGCCGCAACAGACGACAACCGCTTCATGGTGAGCTGGGAACTTTGGGACCAGGTCAGCGGTAATGACAATATCTGGCTGGCAGGCTATGCCACCAACAGCATCAACGTCATCGCCCCCCATGCCATCTCAACCGACAACGACAGCTGGGGGCAAATCCTTAACCCCTTGCCAGGTGGGTTGGTGATTCTCACTTCAGTCAAAAGCACCGGCGGCCCATACTACACTATCTTGAACAGCAGCGCTGGGGTTGTCAAAGCCGAGACCAATCTTGCCAGCAATATGTGGGTAAATTCGACTGATGCTGTCGCGCTGCGTGATGGCAAAGTGGCTCTGGCCTGGGTGACCGATGCCGGCATTAATTTGAATGTTCTCAGCGCCGCCTATCTTCCCACTGCCACGGTAACTGCCAGCAACGCCAGCACCGCTAACAGAAATACCGACCTTTCGCTCACTACCGATACCGCCGGACGCGTCATCATGACCTGGCTGGGTGGCTCCCTCAATAATACGGCTTTGTATGCCATGGCTAATAAGAGCGGCACCTTTCTTGTACAGCCGCAGATCTACAAAACCAGCCAGAGTTATCTGGATGTGGGCTGGGGCGGCCAGGGTACCGCTCCCTTAAATATATTCGGTGATGTCAAGCCTACCTACTGGGCTGCGCCCTGGATTGAAGGTCTCTCCGCCGCGGGCATTACCGGCGGCTGCGGGGTTGGCACCTATTGCCCCGTTACCCAGGTGACCCGCGCTCAAATGGCGGTATTCTTGCTCAAGGGCATGGGCATTACTCCGCCTGCTGCCACGGGAACCAAGTTCCCGGACGTGCCGGGCAATTACTGGGCCGCCTCCTGGGTTGAAGAACTTGCCAACCAGGGTATCACCGCTGGCTGCGGCGGCGGCAACTTCTGCCCGGATGCGATCGTCACCCGCGAACAGATGGCCGTCTTCCTGTTGAAGGCCAAAAACGTCACGCCGATTGCTGCCACCGGCACGCGCTTCACAGATGTTCCCCTCACACATTGGGCCGCAAAGTGGGTGGAAGAACTCGCCCGCCAGGGCATCACCAGCGGTTGCAGCGCCACGGAATATTGCCCCGGCACCGCCGTCACCCGCGACCAGATGGCCATCTTCCTGGTGCGCACCTTTAACCTGCCCTTCGAGGCGCCTCTGCCGTAAGTTAGTTGATTAATGGGCTGACCCCCACCAGGTAAAAACCTGACTCGTGGGGGTCTCACAAAGAATTATGATCGTAAAGTTGTATTGGCCAACCTCCCGCAGGGCATTTGACCTTCGGGACGTTGTTTAGCGGTCTGTACTGATGAAGCTCTTCCCCTCGGATTTGTCCGAGGAAAACACGGTTTGTGAATAGCGTGTCAGCGTACCGTCGTAAGCCTGCGCACCGTTATGCACCAGCCAACCCTGCATGTCAAAGGGTATCGGGCTGTCCGCCAGGATCCATTCGCCGTTGTATTTGCGCCCGATATGCATGTGCGTGCCGGTCGACTCGCCCCCTTCGCAGGAAGGGTGCCCGATGCGGTCGCCAGCCTTAACCTTTTGACCGTTCTGGGCCCGATCTGTGCTGCCCAGGTGCAGGTAAAAGATATTCCAGCCGGTTTGTTCCTTGCCGTCGCCGTCCAGGTCCAGCATTACCACACCCGTCTCAGACCGCGACACCACACCGTCAGCCATGGCAGTCACCCAGGCCTCCGCTTCTCCGCAGTCCGAAACACCGTTGGGCGCAAAGTCGATGGCCGCCAACGGCTCACCTTTGCCCCAGCCGGTATGCGGGCCGCCGGTGTAGCTCCAGCCTTTGCCTGGCTCAAATGGCAGTTTCAACGCCGGTTGGGTCAGGCTGCCTGGTAAGTGCGAGGCCGTTTTCCACGGGTCGCCAAATAACCGGGCGTATGTTTCTGCCAGCCCGCCCGGGCCGATCATCTGGTCAAAAATGGGGGAGGAATACAGCCTTGAAAACGAATACTGTAGTGCCACTGTGGCGGCATTTTGCCAGGGGTCAGGCCGCTCTATGCGTCTATCTGGATGTTCAAACTCTAACAGGTTCCCACGCCGCCAGCTGTAATAGCCGTTGTTGAGCGTGTTCGCCATCCAGACCAGTTGCAGGTAAACCCCCTGGTGAAATTCATCGGTATAGCCGAAGATGTAGGTGGTGTTGGGCTGTGTAGGACTGCTTAATGCCTGGCTGAAGTACTCCAGCAAAGCCAGCAGCAGGCGCGGGCTCACACTGAAATTGTTTGAAACCAGCTGCACAATTTCAACACCGCTGTGCGGGCCGTCCAGCAGTTGTTCGCGGTAGCTTTTGAACCAACCTGGCTGTGAATCAACAAAAGCCTGCATGTCAAAGCCAACATCTGCTGGTCCATAAACAAACAGGCTGTCTGGCAAAACCTGGTAGGGAGTGCCCCACAGCGCCATGTAATAGATTGGGATACTCATCGGCAAGCCGGGCGGCATGGTGCTGACGTCTTTAGGGATAATCGGGTTGGCTGCCCGGATCTCTGCGATGCTGGTGTTAAAGCGCGCCGCCAGCGCGGGCAGCGTGTCGCCAGTCTGCGCGATGTAATCCACCAGCTCACCTGGTCCGTACGGAGGGCGGGTGGGCAATGGGGTGAATACGGCCTGTGGGCTGGGGAAAACCGGCTGCGGGGGTTTGGGGCTGGGGCTGGCGGCCAGGGGCTGCTCGGCGCATGCGCTCAAAAACAGCGCGCAGATCAACGCCAGACGGGCCGCCGCCAGGCCGGGCTGCTGCAGGTGTTTCATCTATTTACCCTGGATGATATTGGTCTCAAACGAGCCGGATGTATTGGCCTCGATCACACGCGTGCCTTTGGTGAGCGAACCTTTATACGGTGCAATCCCGTTATGCGCCACCCAGCCATCCATCGTGAACGGCAGCGGGCTGTCTGCCAGCATCCACTCACCGTTGAATTTTCGCGCAATGTGTACATGCGTGCCGGTGGCAATCCCGCCTTCACACGAGGCGTGTCCCAGGTGGTCGCCCTTTTTCACAGTTCTGAAAGCCGGGATCATGTCATCGCTGCGAATGTGCAGGAAGACAATGTTCCAGCCGGTTTGTTCAAAACCATCCCCATCCAGGTCTAGTACCACCACGCTGCGCGCAGAGCGCGCAATCACACCATCGGCGGGTGCCACCACCCACGAATCTGTCTTAACACAGCCAGATTCGATCGCCGCGGGAGCAAAATCCAGCGCCGCCATCGCCCCTTTTTCTTCCCAGGCCGAATGTGGACCGCCGCTAAACGCCCAGATTTTGCCGGGCTCAAAAGGCAGGTTTAAGGTGGGCTGCACCAGGCCGGTGGCGATGACCGGTTCAAAAGGTTTGGCGCGTCCCCAGTAAGGCCCAAACATACGCTCGTACAATGCGGCGAACCCGCCGCCGGGGGCCATCGCCTGCTCCCATTCCGCGCGGTTGTGGGTCTGGGCAAAGTAATATTGCAGCGCCGCCGTGCCAGCATTCAGGTTTGGGTGCAGTTTTAGCTTTTCGCCGTCCGGGAAGGTAACCTCGCTTAACTTGCCCGATCTCCAGCGGTAATAACCGTCAGAGAGTCTTCCCGAGGCCCACATCAGCTGCTTGAACAGCCCACGAAAATGATAATCTTTGTG
>JBBRWF010000347.1:0-5340 GCA_038249405.1 Anaerolineales bacterium | reverse complement strand
GATTGAAGGGCAAGAGCGCCTGGAAGTGATTGCTGAAAACACACAGCTTGGTGCGGGTTATTCGATTGCCATGCGCGACCTTGAAATTCGCGGGGCGGGTGAATTACTTGGAATGAGGCAATCCGGGCAAATATCGGCGGTTGGATTCCATTTGTATACACGGTTGTTGGCTGCCGAAGTGAAGAAGCTGCGCAGGGCGATGAGTGCTGTTGTAGAAGGGAACATGGAAGGCGCGCAATTTGCTGCGCTCATTCCATCCGGCGGACCATTCTCCAGTTTTGTAGAAGAGCTGAAGGAGCCAGTTACAGTTGATTTGCCGCTGGCGATCGGTATTCCTGCTGCGTATATCCCCAACCAGGACATGCGATTGCGTTTGTACAGGCGTATTGCCAGCGTGCGGGATGAGAGTGAACTTGAGCCATTGATGACCGAATTCGGAGATCGTTTTGGTCTGTTGCCGGATATGTTTAAGAATTTGTTTTTTCAGATGCGCGTTAAACTATTGGCAGATGCAGGCGGGCTGCTATCTGTAAGTACTGAAAATGGACAGATTGTTTTGCGTTATCCTTCTTTGTCTGAAAACATGTCGCAACGAATGCTGTCTGACCTGGGGCCAAGCATTCGAGGCGGAAAAAATGCTTATTGGTGCAACTTTATGAAAGACGATGCCTGGCAAGAGCGCCTATTGAACCTGCTGGAGCGATTGAAGGGCAAAGTTATCACGTTGACTTTAGAAGGATAGGTTTGCAATATTTGATGTAGAAAATCGCATAGGTGTTTGTGGTTTCAGCCTATTGACAGGCAAAATTCTCGCGAAACTGGGCCAAAACCGTTTCTTTTTCCGCTGAGGATGGCGTTTCCTGTTCTAGAACTCTCCAGACCTGGCAATACGTATTTGTCCCATGTTCAGTAATTTTATTGGCACTACGGGTAAGGGCTAGAGCCTGTTGCCAGTTGTCTAAATTTGCAAGGGAGACAATAAAAGGTATGTATTCGCGGCCCTCGGCGGGGGTCAAGTGTTTCAGAGTTGCGATATCCCATAATTTTGAGATCGCGTCCCAATCTTTTTTCTGCCTGGACAATTCAGCATTTTCGTAAATGTAGCACCAGGTGTTTAACACTGGCGGGCCGGTGATCTCATCAAGCAGGCTGAAATCACCCCTGGAATTTAGATCGATCCCATCGAATGAATTTAGAGTAATGTTCTTATCTAAATCAAGAGGTCTTTGATCTGTGCCAG
The DNA here is from genome assembly GCA_038249405.1 of Anaerolineales bacterium. Taxonomy (GTDB): domain Bacteria; phylum Chloroflexota; class Anaerolineae; order Anaerolineales; family Villigracilaceae; genus UBA5195. The sequence continues at coordinate 4,100 of JBBRWF010000347.1, read as the reverse complement.
GTTGCATTTTGTCGAAAGCATATAAGCGCAGGCACTGACCATCTTGAGGCATGTAGGTGAAGTACAGCGTTTGATTCGGGACACCGGAGAATTGAGAATCAAGATGTTGGGCGTTTACAACCCCAGATTTTCCCATCTGCGGGTCATAAGAGGGGAAGAACCAATAAGGGGTTTTACCATCAGGACCGGGTTTGCCTGCGTAGATGGTATTGATTGCCATGGCGGTTGGATAATCGCCGCTTATGGCTAAAATTGCGCTGGGATATTGAATGGCAGGGAAAAAATCGCCAACGGAGACCAGGGCTGTGCCCGGTTTCATGGCGGGAACTCTCCAGGTTAACTGGCGGTAGAAATTTACCTGGAATTTCCACAAGTCACGGAATTCGTTGGTGTAGCGCACGTGCCAACCGATGGATAGGCCAACCAGAGTTGCAATCATTATGTTTCTGGCGCGTGGGGAATGGATCGCCAGTTCAAGAAATCCGGTGATGAGTAAAGCAGCTCCTGGAATTGCACCAAGCGCAAACCGGGCGTTTCCAGGGGGATCACTAAGGTATACGATATAGCCTGCCATATAAGAAGGAAGCAATCCGAAAATGAATCCAGTACATCCGATAATGATCGCTTGCAAGGCAGTAGACTGATTTGAGTTGCTTTCAACGATGGTTGGAAGTAACTTTTTCAGAAAGAGGGCGAAACCAATTGTCGAGATTATTATCAGTACCAACAAAAAAAGGTTAGTCCGATTGTTTACATCAAGATAAGCGGGATCCAGTATTTTGTACCAGGACGTAACAACAATGAACCCAAAATCTGGTATCGCATAGCGGAGCCAGTTTAGTAAAGCAGAAAGCGGTAGGGATAAAACGTCAGATTGAAATGCAATCTCTTTTCGACCCGCTTGATAAAAAAAACTTCTCCAAATGGCAAACGAAAAGAAAATTACAAGGTAGGGTAGGAAAATGGCGGTTGTTTTTTTTATCTTTGCTGTGAGGGCTGTGGTTTCTGCGAGCAGAATCCAAATGATTATGGGACGCATCATTTCCATGCCCCAGGTGTATTCACTTGTAAGCATTTGACACAATTTAGCAAAAATTGCTAAGCATGCAAAGAACCGGAATTTCTTTGGCTGTATGATGGCGCGACCTGTCCAATAAAGTGACAGAAAAAACAAGAAAAAGCCTATCCAAACTTCAAAATAAGAAATTGGGAGTACTTGAAGAGCAAAAAGGGGGTAAATGGTGAAAATCAGAGCTGCGGTAAACGTGAAGCGTTTTTGGCCTGGCCACATTAAATCCAATAATCTCCAAAACATTGTCACAGCCAACCAACGCCAGATAAGGGAATATAAATGCCAGGCGATAGGGTTCAGGCCAATCAATTTGAAACTCAAGATATAAACTAGAGCGGCCAATGGATGGCCGTCGTAGTTAAACAAATCCACCAGACCCTGTGTGCCGCGGATTGCCTCGTAGTAAATGAAGTGCCATTCGTCGTGGTAGTATCCGAGCCAGGGAATTAACAGGCCAAAAGCCATAAAGCAAGCAGCCAACAAGGCAAGAGGAATACCCCAGTATAAAAAGGATGGTTTATTGTAATTAGTTTTCAGGCGATTAATGATTTGCATTAATGAGTTTCCACAGGTTTATTTAGCATATGCCTGTTTGGGGCATTGCTATAAAGTTGGCAAAATCACAACGATTATTAGGAGCGATTTTCAGATTTGTTCGAAAGTTAATAGAAGATGTTCTTAAAATTATAATCGAGCGATGTTGTTTAACTGATTGACTTTTTTCGCTAAAGAATTTGGCACTGGTAAAGGATATGCCTTTGGAGTAGAATAGAACGGTTGTTCCTATAAATGCGCATCTTGTGGAAACCCATGGAATTTAAACTTCAAGCCCCTTTTATACCTACCGGCGATCAGCCGGAAGCAATTCGACAGCTCGTGGATGGTGTGCAGCGTGGTTTGCATCACCAGGTGTTGTTGGGCGCGACTGGCACGGGGAAAACTTTTACAATTGCTTCCATTATCCAGCAATTGCAAAAGCCCGCGTTGATCATGGCGCATAATAAAACTTTGGCAGCCCAGCTTTACTCGGAATTCAGGGAGTTTTTTCCTGAAAACGCGGTGGAGTATTTTGTATCGTACTATGATTATTATCAGCCAGAAGCTTATGTTCCTCGAAACGATCTTTACATCGAAAAAGAAACTGAAATTAATGAACAAATTGAACGGCTGCGGCTGGCAGCGACGACATCCCTGGTTTCAAGAAAAGATGTAATCATCGTTTCATCAGTTTCGTGTATATATGGTTTGGGAAATCCGGAAGAGTTTTATAAGGGAACGGTAACGTTAAAAAAAGGCGAAATTTATCGTCGTAATGCATTGATGAGGCAGCTGATTGAGAGCCAATACCAGCGAAATGATATGGAATTGCGCCCTGGGTTGTTTCGGGTACGCGGTGATACCCTGGAAATCATCCCTGCCTATCAGGATAAGCGTGGTTACAAGATTGCTTTCTTCGGTGATGAAGTGGAACGAATCATGGAATTCAGCCCATTGACCGGTGAGATCTTTTCTGAGCCAGAAGAGGTTTCCATTTTCCCTGCGAAACATTATCTGGCCCCGGATGAAAAATTGAAGGATGCGATTGCAGATATTGAGGGTGAGCTTGCGGAGCGGATTAAATTATTTACGGAGCAGGGTAAGTTGATTGAAGCGCAGCGCATCGAACAGCGCGCACGGTACGATTTGGAAATGCTAAAAGAGGTTGGTTATTGTTCGGGGATTGAAAATTACTCGCGTCACCTTGACCGGCGCGAACAGGGTACTCCACCTTGGACGCTGATCGATTTTTTGCCGTCCGATTATTTACTCGTGATCGACGAAAGCCATATGAGTGTGCCGCAAATTCGCGGAATGTATAATGGTGACCGCTCTCGGAAAGAAACCCTGGTAGATTACGGGTTTCGTTTGCCGAGCGCGTTGGACAATCGCCCACTTAAGTTTTCAGAATTTGAGCAGGTGATGGGCAGCACAATTTATACATCGGCCACACCAGGACCCTATGAGCTGGAGCATGCCGAACAGGTTGCCGAGCAAATCATCCGGCCTACGGGTCTGGTAGATCCGGTGGTTGAGGTACGCCCCAGTAAGGGTCAGGTGGATGATCTGGTTGGGGAAATACGTTTGCGTGTAGAAGAAAAAGAGCGGGTTTTGGTGACGACACTCACCAAGCGGATGTCTGAGGACCTGGCCGATTACCTGAAAGAGTTGGGTATCAAGGTTCATTATCTGCATTCTGAGGTTGAGACGCTGGAGCGGATTGCCATCCTGCGTGATTTACGCCTGGGTGTTCATGATGTAATTGTGGGAATTAACTTGCTGCGAGAGGGTCTGGATCTGCCCGAAGTATCCCTGGTGGCGATTTTGGATGCAGACAAAGAAGGATTTCTGCGTTCGGGCACCGCTCTAATTCAAACCATTGGACGCGCAGCGCGCCATTCCAATGGCAAAGTTATTATGTACGCTGATCGTATGACAGATTCTATGAAATTTGCGATTGGCGAAACTGATCGAAGGCGAGCGAAGCAAGTTAAGTACAATACTGAGAACAATATTACCCCGGTCAGTATTCATAAGTCCATTCGCGATATTACGGATTCTCTCTCGGTTGAAAGCCGTGAGGCTGCACATGCAGTTGGCGAAGAAAAAGGTAGCTATCGCGCGGGTAAAAAAGCGGATGCATCGAATCGCAAGGAATTGGAAAAGGTGATTGTAGAGTTGGAGAGGCAGATGAAAGAAGCTGCCAGGGATTTGCATTTTGAGAAAGCGGCAGCTATACGCGATGAGATGATTGAGTTAAAAACACTCCTGGCGGATGACGAGAACTTAAAACCATGGGATCGGATAAAACTACTGACTGGACAGGCTTGATAGAAGTGGTAACTGCCCAGTCAGTAATTATTTTGTCAGTCAAGGTTACTACGAGTATTATGCAGCGTGAGGATGGTGCCGTTCTTTAAATTCATCCACCCGTGGCGCTATGACCCCGGCTACTAATAAGATTAACGCTCCAGCCAGACTTAACCAGAAG
>JBBRWF010000346.1:0-5341 GCA_038249405.1 Anaerolineales bacterium | reverse complement strand
CCGTAATGCTCAAGACTGATGATCGCACCACCATCACCAGTAAATTGTTCCCAACCCATGCCAATCCCTGCTTCAACAGCTAAACGGGCATGCACAGATGATGGTAATACAGTCTGACGGTACTCCACAGGCTGCTTTTTGAATAATTCCCAACTGGGCACAGAAACCAGGCGAACATTAATACCTTCAGCCGCCAGGCGTGCACCAGCATCCACAATCAACGATACTTCAGATCCAGAAGCCATGAGAATCAATTCAGGGGCATCATCGCCCATATCTGCCAGAACATAAGCACCCTTCTCAAGCAATGCCGCGTCCGAATAAATTGCCCGGTCAAGAGTAGGAAGATTCTGACGTGTAAATATTAGAGCTGTAGGCGCGTTGTTGCGAGCCAATGCCACGCGCCATGCATGTATAGTTTCATTCCCGTCACATGGACGAATTGTCACCAGATTAGGGATTGCGCGTAAAGATGCCAGGTGTTCGACAGGTTGGTGCGTAGGGCCATCTTCACCCACGCCAATACTGTCATGCGTAAAAACCCAAATTGAGGCCAGGTGCGACAAAGCCGAAATGCGCAGCGCGGGACGCATGTAATCGGCGAAAACCATAAATGTAGCTCCAAATGGGCGCATACCGCCATGATACACCATGCCGTTAACAATCGATCCCATGGCATTTTCACGAACACCAAAGTGCATATTGCGCCCAGAAGGGGTTTCCTTTTGAAAATCGCCCAGCGAACTCATATTGGTATTGTTGGAAGGCGCCAGGTCTGCCGAACCACCCATCAGTTCAGGGATTTTTGCTGCGAAATGATTAAGTGCCCTGCCAGATGCGGCGCGGGTTTGCACACCCTTTGCATCAGCCGGGTATACCGGCAAATCAGCATCCCAACCTTCAGGAAGTTGGCCCGAAAAACGGCGCTCAAAATCAGCTGCCCTGGCAGGTTCTACACGACTATACTCAGAAAATAAGCTCTTCCAGGCCAATTCAAGTTCTTCGCCTCGATCCTGCGCCTGTCGAAAATATCCCAAAACGTCAGTCGCAATATAAAAACGTGGGTCAATGGGCCAATCCACGGCCTGTTTTGCAGCGTTCAGTTCTTCATCACCTGGTGGCTCTCCATGTGCTTTATTCGTACCCGCGCGAGTGGGCAACCCATACCCGATCACCGTGCGAACTGCGATGATCGATGGACGCTCATCCGCCCTGGCAGCAATGATTGCCCGATCAATCGCATCCACATCGTTGCCATCCGCCACAGCCTGGGTATGCCAACCATACGCTTCAAAGCGAGCCATACGATCTTCGCTAAAAGAGACTTTTGTATCGCCCTCAATTGAGATATGGTTGTCATCATACAGATAAATCAATTTTCCCAGTTTCAAATGTCCGGCGAGTGAGGCAGCCTCTGAGGAAACTCCCTCCATCAGGTCTCCATCGGTAACAATGGCATAGGTGTAATGGTCAACAATCTTATGACCTGGGGTATTAAACTCCGCTGCCAGGTGAGCTTCTGCAATCGCCATGCCTACGCCATTAGCAAAGCCTTGCCCCAATGGTCCGGTGGTTGCATCCACACCAGGCGTTAGCCCAAACTCTGGGTGCCCGGGGGTTAAACTACCCCATTGGCGAAAATTGCGCAATTCATCCAAAGAAACAGGGTACCCGCTTAAATGCAACAAAGCGTATAAAAGTACAGAACCGTGCCCGCCAGATAGAATAAACCGATCCCTATTAACCCAATGCTGGTTATTCGGATTATGGCGTAGATGGCGAGTCCACAGAGTATATGCCATTGCGGCTGCACCCATCGGCAGGCCTGGATGACCAGAGTTAGCCTGTTGAACAGCATCCGCAGATAAAAATCTAATCGTATTAATCGATTGTTGTTGAAGATTATTCATCCTAATCAGCCTTTTTAATCATCAAATTTTTTATATCAATTATTTTACCATGCTCATTTTAGTATATACTTTACCTGAATTCATCGTTCGAGGAGATCGTATGACCACACCGTCACCAAGTGAACAGATTAACAGCGCAATCTATTCGCTTCAAACAAAAGTTGGATGGATGCAAGATAGCGTCAGAATAAAACCATCAAAACAAGGGGTGCTCAAAAATGAATATCACCTTGATCTATGTTTTGGAGAGGGCGCCGTTCTTGCAGCGCAAACATCGCCCTGACCATCTTGCGCGCGCAGGATTCAGTAAAATGTGAATATTGCGGGTTCGTTTTCCGGTTGTAAGCCTTAGAAATCTTTGGCTGCATTTACAAATAGCACAAATAAAAACGGCGGCGCCAGATGTTCAGCGCCGCCGTTTGGTTTGATATCAATAACTTGCTTTCAGCTCCACAACTGGCAGTGAAATCTGCCCTTCTTGCGCGTCACCTACCATCAACATTCGTTCGGGGTGTCGCACGGCAGCAAAGGCAACGTAAGCACAAACAATCGCATCTAATTCTTCTGGAGCATAAACATGATCAAGTGGTAACACCCCACGCAAAAGCTTATGGCGCGTAATTTCTTCAAAATAATCCATTGGGTCTCTAAGATTGACCCCCTGCTCGTAGAGAACTAATTGCCGCTGAAGACGGCCTTCGATCAACGTCCGTTGCAGAGGGGTCTGTCCCAACAAAACACAAAAAGCAGCATGCGCATTCGTTTCCAGCCATTGATGAGTTGCAAACTTGGCAGGATAAGCCAGAACCCCTTGCTGTTTTATGCTCTCATAAAAACTTAACCCTGTCTGAACCCAATTGCTACACAATTCTTTTCGAGCAGGAGTCATCGGAACATTGATGCCGTGCTGGCGTAATTGATGTTCTGCCATACGCATATCAAGGCTGCGACCTGCCACATGCAAAGGCGGCAAGGTTTGCCTAATGCTTTCTTGCCGCACCAGCCCCTGGCTAAGACGTTGGGCAGCATTAACTGCCAGAAGAGCGCCTGGTAGATTGGAAATAAACGCAATAACATCATCCAATTCACCGCCGCTAAGTTCCACCAATTTAGCATTCTGATCGAGAACAGCGTAATTGAAAGATTTGCGCCCACCAGAAGGGTCTACACCAATGAAAAAGTTTGTATCAATTGACATGGCTATGCATCTAATCCGTTATGATTGAGAATATGGCATTCTTTACTGATAATACTATAGAGGCAAAATGAAATTTTTGCAACTGAATCGGGCACGTCTTTTTTATAGTGTCATTCTTATTCTCGGGTTGGGCTGGATCTGGTTTTCTGCCAACCCGCAATCTGCGACAAGCGGAAAAATTCCTGCTCCTCAAGCCGGTTTTTTAGCGCCAGATTTTAGCCTAAATACGCTCACTGGTGAAAACATAAAACTTTCTGATCTACGCGGCAAAGTGGTGTTGGTTAATATCTGGGCATCCTGGTGCCTGCCTTGCCGCGCTGAAATGCCCGCATTGGATCGCGCTTTCCAGAAGTACAAGGGGCAAGGCTTCATCGTTCTGGCTATCAATTCCACTATTCAAGACTCAAATGCGAAAGCAGCAGAATTCGCGAGCACTAATAAACTAAGTTTCCCAATTCTGCTGGATGAAAAGGGCATCGCAACCCGGTTGTATCGCGTTCAATCCCTGCCGAGCTCATTCTTTATTGGTACAGATGGCATCGTTCGTGAAGTCATTATCGGCGGCCCGATGTCTGAAGCTCTTCTAATGAGCCGTATTGAAAAACTATTACAGGAGGGCCATTAATGATCCCCATCTTACAAATTGGGCCGTTTGCTCTACCATTGGCACCTTTTAGCATTCTGCTTATGTTTTGGCTTGGATTATCCCTTGCTGAAAAATTCGCTCCGAGGCGCGGCATTTCAGCAGATGCACTTTACGGTCTGACAATGACCGGACTGATTACCGGGCTGATCGCGGCTAGGATTGGGTTTGTCTTTCGATACCCGGGCGCCTTTCTTGAATCACCACTAAGCTTATTCTCTCTAAATCCCGGACTGCTCGATCCTTTTAGCGCGATTTCGGCCGCATTAGTCGGCATGCTGGTTTATGGACAACGTGCACGGATGCATTTCTGGAATGCGCTGGATGTACTCACGCCATTACTGGCAATGATTGCGGTTGGCATAGCTCTGTCGCATATTGCATCCGGCGAGGCATTTGGCGCAGAAACCAATTTGCCCTGGGGTATTGAGCTGTGGGGAGCTATGCGCCATCCGGCTCAATTTTATGAGCTGGTTGCAAACGTTTCCATCCTGCTGTTTCTAGGATGGAAAACCCAAAAGAGCATCCACACAGGCACCTTATTCCTGAGCTTTTTGGGCTTACAAGCCGGAACACGCCTGTTTCTGGAAACCTATCGCGGCGATAGCAGCCTGATTTTAGGTGAGTTTCGAAGCGCCCAAATTCTGGCCTGGGTCATCCTGGCTGCAGCATTTATGGGTTTAGAATGGATAAAAAAAACTCAAGTTTATTATCAAAAGGAACCTGATCATGGATAAAGTTATTATTAATGACTTACGCATATCTGGCATTATTGGCATCTATGATTATGAACGCATAACTCCACAAGAAATGCTTATTAACGTAATCTTGTTCACAGATATAAAAAAAGCAGCAAAAACTGATGACATTGCCGATTGTGTTGATTATGAAAAAATAGCAAATCAGATCAAATTGCATGCCCAAACAGCAAAACGGCTGACAGTTGAGGCACTCACCGAAGATTTGGCACAGATATGCCTGAAAACCCTGGGCGTCCAACGCGTTAATATCCGTGTAGAAAAGACCCAGGCAATTGAATACACCCGCTCAGTAGGTATTGAGATTGAGAGAGAGAAGGCTTAAAGAGATTAGAATCTTAAATTCTCAACTGGCTTGCCCCTCGCGAAATATTATCAAGAAACTCCTGACGCGTGGCGAGATTGGAGCGAAAAGCACCGTGCATGGCTGAAGTGGTCATACGCGCATCATGCTTTTTAACCCCGCGCATCATGGAACACAAGTGCATAGCCTCTATAACCACAGCCACCCCATGAGGATGGAGAAGATCGCGCAAAAAATCTGCAATCTGACGTGTCATGCGCTCTTGAACCTGTAATCGTCGAGCAAACATATCCACAATACGTGGAATTTTTGAAAGACCCAAAACCTTGCCATCCGGGATATAGGCCACATGCGCACGGCCAATAAAAGGCAGCATGTGGTGCTCGCAGAGACTATAAAATTCAATATCACGAACAATCACCATTTCATCATATTGGACTTCAAAAATAGCACTATTCACTACCGCAACCGGATCAGTACGATAACCGGCAAGAAGTTCAGCATACATACGAGCAACTCGCGTGGGTG
>JBBRWF010000345.1:0-5346 GCA_038249405.1 Anaerolineales bacterium | reverse complement strand
GTACCTGGCGCTCTCCCAACAGGTCATGTTCTGTGCGATAAAGGATAGGTTCCATATGGACATTGTAACAAAGTTTGGGGAAAGTTTGTTCCCAACAATAAAAGAAACTGGCTGAACGTGCACGGGGCACGTTCAGCCAGTTTCTTTTATTGGAAGATAAGCTAGAACATTAAGGCGTTGATGCTCTTGATGGTTTCAGGCGCGGGGCGCAATTCAGCTTCAGTTAGCCGATTGAGAGCTGTGTCAGTCAGGTTATATTTGTCCATCAGTGCTGGTTTCTTGGTATCCAGGTAAACCAATCCGGTGATCAGCCAGTTGTTCTGTTGAGCCTCTTCCAGTTTTTGCAATGCCTGGAACTTGCTGGTTGGGTCATAATCCTGTTCCAGTTTCTTTAGCACAATGCTTGAACCATCGTGCATCTCCACTTCGCGCACAGTTCCGGCTTCAAACTCATCGGGGATCATGATTTCGTCGCGGGCTGGGATGAAGGAAATTTCGTGCAAAGGTGCTTCGTGATCTTTACCCCAGGCATACGAGTGATAAGCATTATCCTGGTTATTGAATGTTACACACGGGCTGATGATATCCAGCACGGCAATACCTTTATGTGCAAACGCGGCTTTGAGCAGTTCTTTTACCTGTTTTGGATCGCCCGCAAACGAACGCGCAACGAAGGTGGCATTGGAAGCAATCGCCTCCATGCAGATATCAATCGGCATGTATTGGTTTACACCCTGTTTCTTAAGACTTAGACCAACTTCAGCAGTGGCGGAAAATTGACCTTTGGTAAGACCATAAACGCCGTTGTTTTCGATAATGTAGACCATATCCACATTGCGGCGCATCATGTGCTTGAACTGGCCCATGCCGATACTTGCGCTGTCACCATCTCCCGAGACACCAATTCCTTTGAGGGTATGATCGGCAAAGAGTGCGCCGGTGGCAATCGATGGCATACGTCCGTGCAGACCGTTAAAGCCAAAGGAGCGATTGAGAAAATAGGTGGGCGACTTGCTGGAGCAACCGATACCGCTGAATTTGATCACATTCTCTGGCACGATATTCATTTCATAGGCTGCGGTGACAATCTGGTTGGCAATGGAATTGTGTCCACAGCCCTGGCAGAGTGTGCTGGGCAGGCCGCGATAATCATTTTTACTAAGTCCGGCAAGATTTACCTGTACGGCGGCGCCGGCCATGGGAAGGTTGTCAGTCATATTATTTATTCTCCTTTGCCAGGATTTCTGTTACGACCCGTTTGGCGGCGAGCGGCATGCCGTCGCTGTAAGCGATGGATACGAATTTCATGGCGAATTCGGGCATTGCGATTAAAAGCTCTTCATAGAGCTGGCCATCACGGTTCATTTCGACAATAAAAACTTTTTCCTGTTTTTGGACAAATTCTTTTACTTCATCTGAGAAGGGGATGGCGCGAATGCGCATCAGGTTTGTTTTCTTGTCAGCTTGTGCAACCAGCAGGTCGCGAGCTTCCAGAACAGCGGGCATTGCAGAGCCAAATGCAATGATGCCTTCGCTTGCCCCTTCCACATTCTCGATAATCGGCCCGGGTAGATACTTTTTGGCTGTCTCAAACTTGCGTTTTAGACGATCCATGTTGGCTTCCCATACTGCCGAGTCTTCGGTATATCTGGCGTAGGCGTCGTGGCCTGTGCCACGAGTGAAGTAGGAGCTGCCTGGCAAGCGGTTGCCAGGGAAGGTGCGGTAAGTGATGCCATCGCCGTCCTTGTCCAGGTAGCGGCCCCAGGGTTCAGTCAATTTCTTGATGTCATCTTCCCATAGGGTTTTGCCACGATCCATAGGAACATCCGGGTAAACAAATGGCTCGGTCATCCACTGGTTCATACCGAAATCCAGATCGCCCAGAACGATGACGGGGGTTTGGATACGCTCGGCTACATCGAAGGCGCGCCAGCCAAACTCGAAGCATTCGTTGACGGAGCCAGGCAGCAGGATGACATTATCCGTGTCGCCATGACCCATATTTGCAGCGAATTTTAAATCGCCCTGTGAAGTACGTGTGGGTAAGCCGGTGCTGGGGCCAATGCGGGTGACATCCCAGATTACAAGCGGGATTTCAGCATAATACGCAAGGCCGACAAATTCTGTCATGAGACTGAGTCCAGGGCCGGATGTGGATGTCATCGAGCGCAAACCCGCCCAACCGGCGCCAATACACATACCAATGGCAGCCAGTTCATCTTCGGCCTGCACAACCGCGTAGGTTTCTCTACCATCGGCAGTCTTACGCAATTTAGGAAGGTATTCGTTCAACTCTTCAGCCAGGCTTGTAGCCGGGGTAATTGGGTACCAGCCCACAAATTGAACGCCGCCGTAAATGGAACCAAGGGCGGCAGCGGTGTTGCCATCAGACATAATCAGGTCAGATGTCAAATCCATGTGCTCAACGTAGTAGGGGTCCTTCTTATCCAGGTTTTCACGAGCCCAATCGGCAGCGGCTTTGGCTACATTTAGATTTAGATCAACCGCTTTTTGTTTCCCTTTGAATGCGAAACTCAGGGCTGCTTCAATTGCTGACATATCGATGCCAATCATTTGCGCCAAAACACCTACGTAAACCATGTTGGCGATCATATCGCGTAGATTGGCCGGGATGGCAGGGTCTTTGCGTACGATCTGTTTTACGGGCATGGGGTAAATAGTAATATCTTCGCGGGCGATAGGCTGCTTGATGGAGTCATCATAAAAAAAAGCTCCACCCGGAATTACGCTCGCAAGGTCTTTTTCAAATGAATTAGGGTTCATAGCGATTACAATTTCACGCTCTTCGCGTCTGGCTGTGTACACATCTTTGCTGGCTCGATTGATATTCCAGGTTGGCAGGCCTTGAATGTTGCTGGGGATCAGGTTTTTTCCGGATACTGGAATGCCCATCTTGAACAGGGCGCGCAAAATCGTTGAGTTGGACGTTTGCGAACCTGAACCGTTGGCAGTACCAACCACGATGGAAAAGTCATTTACGATACGTTGGGTCATAAGCTCCTCAATGGGTTGAGTGTTGGTTATTTTACCGGTTGATGGCCAAGCAGGTCGGCGAGAAGGTCAGTATGTTCGACGAGTGCTTTATATCCGGAGGAGAAATCTTTGGTGCAAATGGCGTTGACCATTTTTTCATGGTACTGCCAGACGCTGCGGAGGTAGTTGTAATCTGTGAAAACATTCAGCCCAATCGCTTCGTAAGATTCCCAGTAAGCCTCAAGGATTCCAGCTACGAAGGGGTTATTAAGGCGACAATAAATGGTCAGGTGCAATTGTTTATGTTCATCATGCGGAATTTGAATTGGCCTGCCGTCGAGTTTGCGCCAGGCGCGCTCCATCAACATTTTAAGGCGGGTATGGTCATCATCAGTTAGTTTTCCGACCGCTTCGTACCAATAAGCTGCTTCGATGTTTTGGCGTAAATCGGCGAACAACTGGAAGTTTCCAAGATCGAGTGCCATTGCATATCCAAGACTCTGCCTTACTGATGGAAGGAAAGTGAATGGCAGTCGGCGGATGCCCGTGCGCGGCTTAACTTCTACCAAACCCAGGGCCCGTGCCACTTCAAGCTGCTCACGCAGGCTGGCAACACTTATGCCCAACTCTTCGCTTAACGCACTAAGAGCAGGCAGGTTTTCTTCTGCTTGCGGGTGAGCTGCCAGATAGCGCATGAATTCGGAAAGGGTTTCCAGCGGTGACATGATATTTCCAATAATTGATTAATCGGATAATTAGTATTAATATATCACCAAGCCGAACTCGAGTCAAGATTTGAAGTGGTTGATTTTCCTATAAAAAAGTCGCCGCCGGTTTAGGTTTATAAAACCGGGGGCGATTTTTTTATTTTGAATTGAGAAGCTCGACAGTTGCAGCAGCCATGAGGGCAGCGGCACGAGGTAAAACTCCTTCGTCAAAGTCAAATTTTGGGTGATGGTGCGCATAGACCAAGTTCTTTTCTGGGTTGGTAGATCCAACGAAGAAGAAGGTGCCGGGTATTTTTTGCTGGTAGAAGGCGAAATCTTCAGCGCCCATGGTTGTACGACCGCTTTTGTCCAGTTGGTGATCGGGGAGCGTAACCCGGGCAGCGTGTTTGACGGCGTTAGCAACAAATGGGTCATTGATGACTGCAGGGGTGATGTTTGTTATTTTCATTTCCACGTTGCAGCCCATAGCCTGTCCAACACCCCGCACTATTTCTTCCAGGCGTTGATAAGCCATTTTTTCAACTTCGGGTTCAAATGTGCGGATGGTGCCTTTCATTTCCACGGTTTGAGGTATAACATTAAAGGCATCCCCGGCGTGCAGCGAGCAGAAGGAAACAACGCAAGCTTTTTGCGGATCAGTATTACGCGATGCGATGGTTTGGGCCGCGCTGATGATTTGGGCTGCTGCAACTACCGGGTCGATGGTCTGGTGCGGCATAGCTCCGTGACCACCTTTGCCTGTGATTGTGATGCCGAAGGTGGCAGCAGATGCCATAACCGGTCCGCCAGCAACTCCCAGCCAACCGAGCGGCTTTTCGTTCCAAATATGCAGGCCAAGGCACTGAATGGGAGTGGGATTTTCCAGTGCGCCTTCTTTGACCATAGCCTCAGCGCCGCCAGCCCCTTCCTCAGCGGGTTGGAAAATCAACTTGACAGTTCCATTCAGCTCTTCCAGGTGGGCATTGAGCAGGCGGGCAACTGTCAGGCCGATGGCAACATGCCCATCATGTCCGCATGCATGCATCAAACCAGGGTTTTGAGAGGCGTATTCTGCGCCAGTTTGTTCGTTTATGGGCAACGCATCGATATCAAAGCGCAGCATAATGACAGGGCCCGGGTGAGCACCGTCGATGATAGAAATAACTCCAGTTTTGGCTATGCCTGTGGTTACTTCAAGGCCAATTTCGCGTAATTCTCTGGCGATGATGCCAGATGTGCGTACTTCTTGGAAGCCAAGTTCAGGATGGATGTGCAGGTCGCGGCGGATGGATTGAGAAAAAGAGAACAGTTCTAGTGCTTCAGTATAAAAGTCTGGCATGAGGTTCTCCCGTAATAGAAATAACTTTCTTGCGGATAATCGTTAAATTAAGGGGAATCGTTTGGATCATCAGCGCCAGTTGATGACGCGAAACTTTTCTTCGTAGCGTGGATTTTCCTCGGAACTGTCTTCAGATCTTCGGCTGCGCATGCGTTCTTCCAGCTTGTCGGGGTCACTTATCTGGGAATTGTGCTGTTTGAGAGCACGAATTTTGATATCCCAGGTGTCAGTTACATCCAGTGTCACATTTGGCTGGCTGGTAAGTGATGCCCAGACTTCTTTGGGGGTATGGGGCTGCCAGCCTTC
>JBBRWF010000344.1:0-5347 GCA_038249405.1 Anaerolineales bacterium | reverse complement strand
GATCATGCAGCAGCCAACCGTCAGGATCTTTGTAAGGAACCAGCATTGGGTACCAATCTGTGAGGTTAATCTGGCGGGGAGTCACACCGAAAATTTGTGGGCGCATCAGGTTTGGATCACCCTGTTCTATGGTTGGAAGGTTTAGGCGGTAATGTACACTGATACGGGCGGTCTGATCAGCAAGGAACGGATGAGTTAGTTTCCATTGTAAGCGCTGGCCTTCCAGCGTGTAGTCGTTCACAGTTTGATTGTTATAGCGAAGGTCGACCAACTCAAAAACACCGGGAATGCGGTTGGGTTGGACTCCTAAAAGCATCTCAGTTATTGTCGATTTGCTCGGGTTCGGGACATCGATTTCCTGTTGTACATCCATCGTCATGTTTTCGTAATCAATGAGTGCGGCGATTGTGTAATTGGGCAGGCTGCGAGGTGCATGTTGAGAAGTAGGCGGCAATGGCAGGCTTGGGAGCGCAGTGTGATTTTGAGTGTTCAGCTGCTGGGTGGCTGTGGCAGATGGAATTTGGGTTCTGGCGGGTGCAGCGATGCGTGTCAGTCCTGGTGCTGGTATGGTGACAATCCCAGGGAATTGTATTTGGGCGCATGCGCTTATAACACTGCTCATGGCAAACAACAGCAAACAAGTATAGGCAGTTCGTCTAAAATTTTCTTTTTTCAAAAAATTACCGGTACAAAAAGAATTTGTTGGTCAAATCAGAGATATCGGTGCTGGTGTGCAAATCCAGAATGGCAAAAAAATCATCGGCCGTGACAATGCGGCCGTTGCTGCGTGTGAAATAATCGCGGAGAAAAGCGAAGAAGGCATCATCACCAATCCGATCGCGCAAAGACTGAAGGAAAATAGCGCCATCGAAATAAACGGCGTTGACATAACCGCGAAAGGTGCCGGTATCATATAGGCGTGAATCCACTGCTCCACTGGGACTGTGGGAGTAAATGCGAAAATTCCACCACCAGTTTAACAAACTGGGATAGTTATCCTCATAGAACACATGTTCGCTATAAGTGGCAAGAGCCTCATCCAGCCAGGGTTCTGTAGCCTGGTTGTTGGCTATTGCGCCATACCACCATTGGTGGGCAGTTTCATGAACGGCAATGGTAGAAAGGTTGTTGGTCACCGAGCCATCGTAGGCGCGGTAGAAACTGCTTGCCAAAAAGTACAATCCATCTGTTTCCAGTCCATCGTTAAGATCGGTTTCACAAACGGTCAGGGTGGTATGCGGGTAGTTGCCAAATTCTGTGCTGTAAGTGTTGACAGACATCCGTGTTAATTCAAGCACCATTGCGGCGGCGTTTGCATCGGAAGGAAAATAATAGTTGTAGATGGTCACTCCGTTGGCATCTGCACTGCTTACCAGGTAATCTGAGCTGGCAGAAATGGTGAAATTGCGCGCATTGTTCAGCTTGTAAACCAGGTTGCCGTTTTCAAGTGTGGATGGCGCTGAGGCTGCCACCACAGGTTGGTTGGCTGGATCAGCAAAGGTCAGATTGATGCGGAAGTCAGCTTTTTCGTAAACCAGATTTTCGCCATAAGGGTAGGGGTCTGGCAGTAACCACTGGCCATTTTTATAAGGAGGCACAAAAGGATACCAATCAATCAGATTGGTCTGGCGTGCGGTATAGCCGAAGTTTTCAAATTTTGCTGAGCTGTAAGGCAGTGTTAACTGGTATCCTACACCTATTTTTATGGCCTGACCTGGTTGAAGCGGCATATCTAGATTGATCGTTAGCCATTGTCCTGTGAGTGAGTAATTACCCCAGGTCTGGTCATTGATCGATATTGTTTGCAGCGCAAAAACCCCTGACCATAAATTTGAATTGACTGCCAGGTTGATGGTCGATAAAGCCTCTCCCGAGCGGTTAGGATAAATAACCGTTTCGCTGACCGTAGCGGCGTGGCCGGCATAATCAAAAAGAAGAGAGATGGAATATTGAGGCCGCTCCACTGCTGCTGGCGGCGGCGAGGTTGGGGCAGCTGGCGGTGTGACGCTTGGAATGTCGGTTGGTGGAATGGGCTCGGTCTGTGTAGGAATGGGTGTATTTGTTGGAACCTGGGTGGAAGTTGAGTAAGCGGTCAGGGTTGGCAATTGGGTTGGCGTTATGTGCACTGGCTGAAAGGGAGTAGCTGTAGGCTGCGGGTTTGCTGTGACAAATATGTAGCTTTTTATAGGCTGCGGATCTGTGGATAAATTGGCAAGAATCGGGGAGCAGGAAGTTAATAGCAAAACAAAAAGCGAGGCCAGGATTAAAGTTTGCGCATATGCAAGGATAATTGATTTCATTATGAGTAATGTCCGTGCGAAACTGGGAGCTTCCGCCAGGGTGACTCTCTTGGAAGTGATATCATCCTTACCTTTTTCCACGTTTAACTAGAAAAACCAGCATGAATATTGCTGTTGCGGTCAGTACGATCGCTGAACCGGAGACAATGTTCAAGTAATAGCTTAGATACAACCCTACCAGGGAAGATATTGCTCCAATGGCCGCTGAAATGAACATCATGGGCGCCAGGCGGCGAGAGAGCAGGTAAGCTGTTGCAGCCGGAGTAACCAGCATGGCAGCTGCCAACCCAACTCCTACGGTTTGCAATGAGATGACAACGGTCAGCGCCAACAGCAGCAGCATGATATTTCGCAGTAACTCTGCAGGCATGCGCAGGGTGGCTGCCAGCACCGGGTCAAATGAGATGACCATAAAAGGCCGGTAGAGTAGCCACACAGTTAGCAAAACTAGAAAACCCAATCCGAAAGTTAACCAAAGATCAGCTGTTGAAACGCCCAGTACGTTTCCAAACATGATATGACTGAGATCTACTGCATAGCTGCGAATCGAGGAAATCATTGCCACGCCCAGGGAGAGCGCAGCGGCAAATAATATGCCGATGGCTGTGTCTTCCTTGATGGTACCCTGCCTGGAAAAATAACCGATACCGAGGGCAATCGCCGCGGCGGCGATCAAAGCGCCTATCAGCAAATTTCCTCCCAATAAATAAGCAAGCGCCACACCGGGCATTATCGCATGTGCCAGCGCGTCACCTAGAAAGGCCATACCGCGCAGAACAACATACGTACCCATCACTGCGCACAGGATGCCGACCATCGTACCGGCTAGTATTCCGCGCTGCATAAAGGCATAATTCAAGGGTTTAAGAAATAATTCTAAAAATACCATGCGAGATCCTGATTCTGTCGAATAATCCCGATATTAAATCAGGATAGTGGCTTATTCGGGTTCGCAGCATTCATCCACCAACATGCTGCCGTTTTCCATTATCAGCAAGGAACTGCCAAATGCCTTGAGTAAATTCTCCTGGGTCAACACTTCCTGGGCAGGACCATACGCCACCAGGGTTTTATTGATAAGTAGTACCGTTTCAAAGCGCGTTGCGGCAAGGTTCAAGTCATGGGTCGAGATGATAGCGGTTACCTGCCTGGCGCGTAGATGGTCGAGCAGGTTGATGGTTGCTTCCTGGGTGGTTACGTCAACGCCGTTAAATGGTTCGTCCATTAACAAGATATGAGGTTCCTGGGCAATGGCGCGAGCCAGGAAAACTCTCTGCTGCTGGCCGCCCGATAGGTCGCTTATCGAAACATAGCTTAATTCAGAAATTTTCATTTCTTCCAAACTGCGTTTTACAACCTCGCGATCGTCGCGATTGGGGCGAGCAAACCAGCCGCGCGTGTTGAAGCGTCCCATCATTACTACATCGTTGACAGTAACCGGAAACCGCCAATCCACTTCTTCTCGTTGCGGTATGTAAGCCACGCAGTCTTTGTGGTGGCCCAGCGTTTTGCCATGGATCACGATTTGGCCTGATTGAAGCGGTAATAACCCAACAAGCGCTTTGAAAAGGGTCGATTTTCCAGCACCATTTGGACCTACAACAGCAATTCTCGCGCCGTGCGGCACCTGAAAGCTTAGATTTTGGAGTACAGTCTTATCCCCGTAGGCAACGCTGATATTTTCAACTTCCAAACGGTGAGGTGTGTGAGTCATGGATGGTTCCAAATTAAATAATTATTAGACTTGCAAGTCAGCGTCTCGCTTACTTGCCGAACATGGTTGTGTGATAGATAACAGAACTGGTTAGCAACATAACAATTACACCGGTAGTGATGACGGATATCGGTTTTTTGGTTTTCGCGTCACTTGAATTGTTATTGCGATTCTGGTCGGCGTTTAGCTTGGCGCCTACGGCTCCAGCGACAGGTATTGCAGCGCAGAAAATGCACATGGATTAGCTCGCTTGTGGTATGACATGTTCCTGAGTATGGCATTGGGCACACAATCCAAAAAGTTGCAGCCAATGTTCTTTTATTGAGTAGCCAGTCTTATTGGAAATGACATTTATCAGATTTTCAAGATCATCACCTTCAAAAAAAGTTACCTTCCCGCAACTCTGACATAACAGCATATGCTGGTGTCCCTGACTGGCCGTAATAAATGCCTGGCAGCCTTCTGGTTGGTGCACGCGCTGAATAAGATGTAATTCTTCCAGTTTTTCCAGGGTACGATAAACGCTCACCAGCCCAAGTTCAGGATGAGTGGTGCGTGCAGAATCAAATACATCCAGCGGGGTCATTGCCCGTGAGCTGATGGCAACGATTTCCACCACTGCGCGGCGTGCCTCCGTAAGGCGGTAGCCATTTTCAGATAGGGCGGCCAACCAACTTTCAGCGCTCATTTCACCTCTTTATTGAAAATCATTTTCAATTATAAGAGGTAATTTTGCACGGGTCAATCCCTGTTTTGATATATAGTCTTTGTAAGCGGTGGCATGGCAACTGGCACGAAAATAGGTTATAAATGGCCAAAAGAACGCTTTTGGAAGAATGGCATGGACCGTAGAAATATCTTTTTTGCTGCCATGGTGGCTTTATTGGTGGTTGGATTTGCTGTTTATCAGTACACCCTGCCATCTATGTTATTTGTGGCGATAATCGATCCGCCCAAGCAAATGGCCAATTCTACGCTCAATGGATCTGACGGACGTGTAAGCCTGGCAGATTTTTAAGGTAAAGTTACCACACTCTTTTTTGGCTTTACCAACTGCGAGGATGTTTGCCCGGCCACAATGGCAAAATTAAGCCAAGACCTTAACCAGCTTGGCAACATTTCTGGTAGTGTACAGGTGGTTTTTGTATCCGTGGATTACGTGCGTATTCGCCGCACATAGCAGGTGCTTATGCCCGCAAGTTCCGGCCCGATTTTGTTGGGTTGACTGGTTCACAGGCAGAAATTGATGCGGGCACAAAAGATTTTGGGATCTATTACAAACTTGGCGAACCGGATACAAGTGAAAATTATGAAGTGGAACATACCGCCACTT
>JBBRWF010000343.1:0-5355 GCA_038249405.1 Anaerolineales bacterium | reverse complement strand
TGACCAGTGCCAAAGGATGAAAAACTGAATGGATTGATGTAGAATCATAATGGCGATGGGGTTGTGAAATGGATTTTGTCGGTAACAAAACTATGACACAACCCATCGCTATTTTGCAAGGGCTAATTCTGCAACACTCTCCACATAGAGGCATTGAAACAGTCACATACATTCTGGAAGGAATGGTAAATCATCGCGACAGCCTTGGAAATTCAGGGGAAATCGGACCTGGAGATGTTCAGTGGATGACATCCGGCAGCGGCATCTTACATGAAGAAATGCCAAGAAGAGGAAATAACAGAGCAATCTACGGATTCCAGCTTTGGGTTAATCTGCCATCAACATTAAAAATGTCCAGGCCTCGCTATCAGGAAGTAAACTCATCAAACATACCCGTATTGACCAAAGGAAACACAACCATCAAAATAGTTGCCGGTGAAGTTGAAGGTATAAAAGGGCCTGTGTCAGAAATTGCTGCCAACCCGCTTTACATTGATGTTAACCTTGCCCCCGGAGCGGAATTCACGCAAGAAGTACCCCTGGGTCATACTGTTGTTGCATATGTTTTTGATGGCAGTGGAATATTTGAAAATAATTCAGAAAATAACACGCCAATATACGCCACAAAGATGGTACAGTTTGGTGATGGGCACCACGTTTGGGCGCAAGCGAGCCCCAACTCATCATTCAGGTTTTTGCTTTTAGCAGCAGTCCCTTTCAAAGAACCAATTGTTCCGTATGGACCATTTGTAATGAACACCATGGATGAAATTCAACAGGCAATATCAGAACTAAGAAATGGGACTTTTATCAAGCAATAAAGTACAATGGGCGGTAATACCGCCCATTGTACTTTTGGAGACGCAATGACCAAAACAAAGGTTGTGTTTGGAGAACGGATCGCCAGAGAAGGAGAGTTACGCCTTGGTTGTTCCGCAGTAATTTTTGATTCAACTCGCGAAAAAGTGTTACTAACTCAACGGGCAGACAACGCTCAGTGGTGCCTGCCGGGAGGGCGGATAGAGCCAGGCGAAAGCGTTAGCGAGGCTTGCGTGCGCGAAGTGTGGGAAGAAACCTGTCTTCAAGTAAAAGTGCTTCGCCTGATTGGGGTTTACAGCGATCCGCACAAATTAGTAGTTTACCCCGATGGGAACAAAGCTCATATTATCGCCCTGAGCTTTGAAGCTGAGATTATCAGCGGCGAACTGGGAGGAAGCAATGAAACCACATCTTGGGGATATTTTGGCATCCCAGAAGCAGAAAAAGTGGAAATGCTCGCAGGTCACCTGGAACGCGTTCGCGATGCCTTTGCCTGCGTAGAAACGGCGATCAAGTAGTCAGTTCCAAAACAGTCACAGCATAGCGCTAACCGCCACACAACGACGCTCTGTAACAAAGATAAAATAGGGTTCCATGCACGTACTCAGCCATTAGCATTTATTCAGTATTATGAAAAATATCATTCATAGCCTTTTCATCCCGCCCAAGTACAACAATGATGAAAAAAATCGAATTGCGATCTTCTTGCATACGATTATCATAACCATATTAATAATCGCATTTCTGGTTGGAGTAACAGATGCTTTTGTTGGAGTTTACGCCACAGGTTTAGGGATTGCCCTGGGTATGGTGCCACTGGCATTCGCACTCTTGTTCGCCCGCCGCGATCAGCTTATTTTAGCCACCTATATCACATTAACTTCTCTCACCATTACAGTGACATTTATGCTGGCAATTGGGCAGGGAATTCATGATATTGGAATCCTTTTTTACGCACTAATTCTGATTATCACCAGCTTCTTATTACCTCGCAAAGGAATGTTGATCGTAACTGCTATTCTCATTGCTTCTACTGCGCTTATCGTTTGGGGCGAGATATATAATTTTCTACCGCTACAAATTAAACCACAATATTTTACCGCCCGACCTGCCGATTTTTTGATAGTCTCACTTTCACTCATTATCGGCGCAGTGGCTATTAGCATTATGTCTGAAACGATGGGAAAAGCGCTTAAAACTGCACGTGATTCCGAGGCGAAATGGCGATCATTGGTAGATAATGCGCCCGATCTGATAATTATTATCAAACCGGATGGTACTACTACCTTTATTAATAATGCGGCCGCACACCACCCCAGCAATATTAAGATTGGAAGTATTGTTTATGATTTTTTGCCTGAGGATACCAGGTCCAGAGCAAGGCTGGTAATAAACAAAGTAATGGCTGGTGGTTCAGAAATGCGTGATATACCAATAAACTTATCAAGAGATACTACGCATTGGTATTCTCTACGCATCGGTCCCATAAAGGAACCTGATGGGCAAGTTACTGGGGCAATGATCATCGCAACGGATATTCAACACCTAAAAAATATTGAATTCGAATTGAACAAGAGCCGCGATACTTTACGCAATCGCGCAGAACAATTAACCACCCTGTACGACATCAGCAAAACTCTGACGACGTTGCGCAATCTTGAGAATACACTCAAATTGATTCTCTCACAAATAATTGCCATCATCCCGCTGGATGCCTTCATCGTCACTTTTTACGACCAGGGAGAAAACGAGGTTTCATACCCTCTGGTATACGATTCGGGACAAGTCTGGAGTGAGAAATCAGAAAAACTTCTTCCTGAAAGCTGGGTCGCTCATGGCCTTATCAGGCGCAAAGCATTCATCATACATCGAAACGCGAATGATCTGGATTATTTAAAGAGCACGCTTCCACTAGGTGATAAGCTCAAGCCATCGGCTTCTATAATGATTGCCCCACTACTGGCAGGTGAAAATATTATTGGCCTTATTTCCACGCATAGTTATACTTTTAATGCTTACACACAAGAATTCCTTACTTTGCTCGATGGTGCAGCCAACCAAATAGCCATTGCCGTTGAAAATTCACGCTTATATGACGAACTACAAAAAGAATTAGCTGAACGCAAAAGAGCCGAAGCTGAAATTCGTGAGTTCAATATTGAACTCGAAAATCATGTACGCCAACGTACTATTGAATTAGAAGAGGCAAATCACGAATTAGCATCTTTTACTTATACAGTTTCGCATGATTTACGCGCGCCAATTCGTGGAATTCATGGACTCAGCCATATATTTCTGGATGAGTTTGGTAAAGGGCTTTCAGACACAGGAGTACAATATATTCATCGTATCCAATCCAATGCACTACAAATGGGGCAATTGATTGATGATTTGCTGACCTTTACCCACATTGGTCGCCAGGTAATGTATTACAGAGATATAGATCTTGCTGAAATGGCACAAAGTATATTTGACCACTTAGAAAAAGGGAAAAATGATAACCTACGCTTGGTTATAAGATCGGGCCCAGTTGTTTACGGGGATTATGCGCTCTTATTTCAAGCCATTTCCAACCTGCTTTCCAACGCCATAAAGTTCACCAGCTTCCGTAACGAGAGCATAATTGAATTTGGCGGCGAGAAAGTCGATAATGAGTTGCGTTTTTATATAAAAGATAATGGTGCAGGCTTCGACATGAACTATTCATCTAAATTATTCGGTGTTTTCCAGCGTTTGCACCGTCAGGATGAATTTGAAGGCACTGGAGTTGGCCTGGCAATCGTAAAACGCATTATTCAACGTCATGCTGGCAATGTCTGGGCCGAAGGCAAACCCGGGCAAGGAGCCACCTTTTATTTTACTCTGCCAGAAAAAGAGAGGTAAAAAATGAAAAATACTTTACCAATTCCAGCGCAAAAAGTACAAAATGCCATCATCGAATACGGATATGCATTTACTGTCATAGAATCAGATGTACCAACCCATACAGCACAACAAGCAGCAGAAAAAGTCGGGTGTAAACTGGGACAGATTGTTAAATCAATCATTTTCAAGGGCAGCGTCTCTGGGAAACCAATCCTTGTACTTACAAGTGGGGAAAACCGTGTCAACGAGGAACTCATAAGTAAAGAGATTGGCGAGTCGATCAATCGCGCAGATCCAGAATTCGTTAAGCAATCTACCGGGTTTCCTATCGGTGGGGTTCCGCCCATCGCACACTCTACGCCTGTAAAAGTATTTATCGATAAAGATTTGATGAAATATGAAACCATTTGGGCCGCTGCTGGTACACCGAATTCTCTTTTTGAACTAACGCCAATCGCCCTTGAAACCATGACCAGCGGGAAAATCATCCAGGTCAAATAGAACATCGGCAAAATAAATCGCTTTGGAGTCATTCCATGCGCTTAATTGACATATTATGACAATCAGAAAACGTTTATTTATAGTATTTAATCTGGCATTCCCTGCAGTAGTTTCATTTGCCTTGATATTTTCGATTCTTTTTGCAGAATTCAATTCTCTGCTCACGATCCAAAGAAGCAAAGCAATTGTTGTTATATTTTTATTCTTTTCTATGCTCGTATTTCTCACCCTTGCCATTTTCGCGTGGAGACAAATTGAAAAAATTATTTCCCAATCAGTGGAATTCCTGAATAATCATACTAACTTTATTTGGCTTTTCATCGTTGCAATATTTGTTTTCCTGTTGTTCACGCTAATTCTTACTACCCCAGACAAGTATATGGGAAGATTTTTGATAATTTCCGAGAGGTTGCACCCTGTATTGATCTTGGGCTTTATCATAAATATTCAAGTACTCCTCAACCTGGCATTCTGGAAATTTAAAAAGAACGCCAGGCCTTTTTCACTGGACAAAAGTCTTTTAAATGCTTTTCTAATTACACTGGGGCTTATTGGGGCAGTTTGGATTTTTATTGCAACCACAAGCCTGGGGGTCATTGGTGACAATAGCTTTTGGTCAAAACCTGGAGTTCCGATTCTGTGGCCTCAGATTTTCCTTGCTTGTGGAGTTGGTATAGCCCTTCTGTCAGTTACCTCCAGGCTGAAAAATAAGCTTTTGGAAAATCGTCGGCTTGATCTAGCCTTAGTCTTCTTGATTTGGCTGACATCTACGTTACTCTGGTCAGGCCAAAGCTACCAACAACTTTCCTTCCTTGCCAATGAGCCGCACTGCATTGGCGAGGAAGGCAAGATACTCGTCATCGGTCTGCGTAGGTCGAAATGGAATATCGCCGAGATCACTCACGGCGCTCGACTCGAAGACGAGCTGGTGTCGTCGATGATCGAAGAGTCCGTATTTTGCGGCGTTCGTCGTCGAAGGGTGGGACGCCTCTCGCAAGGCAGCCGGTGCCGCCCAGCAACCGGCGTGAAATTGCGGGCCGCCGCGATCGTAGGGCGCGCCCAACACGACGACCTGGCCGCCGGTCCCGGTCATCGATCCAAAGAGCGTGGGGTAATCACTCACAGATCGATCGTAGGCAGGTCCCCGAGGTTCCGCAATCGTGATGTAGT
>JBBRWF010000342.1:0-5383 GCA_038249405.1 Anaerolineales bacterium | reverse complement strand
ATGTTTCGGTACCCAAAACGGTATTGGCTGCCCTCGTGCGCCGCGCCCCAGAACTCAATAATGTGGAGATTTGCCAGGCTCTCACGGTTGGCCCTGCGGATTATGTGGCTCCTGAAATGGAAGGCCACCTGCGCGTAAATACCATGTTCATCAGTGCTAATGTGCGCAAAGCTGTCCACGAGGGCCGGGCTGACTTCACCCCGGTTTTGCTCTCAGAATTTCCCCTGCTTTTCAAAAACAAGATTTTGCCACTGGATGCTGCTCTAATCCATGTTTCGCCTCCCGATGAGCATGGATTTTGCTCACTGGGCGTTGAAGTTGGTCTTACAAAATCTGCTGCCGAATCTGCCAAGATTATTATCGCAGAAGTTAACGAGCGTATGCCCCGCACCCTCGGCGATTCATTCATTCACGTCAGCCGTTTGAATTATGTTGTGCCTGTCAATTACCCCATTCCAGAAATGGCAATGGCTGAAGAGGGCGACAGCGAAACCGTTGAAAAGCTTGCCGGTTTTATCGCTGACCTGATCCCGGATGGGGCAACCATGCAAATGGGCATTGGCGCAATTCCTGATGCGGTCTTAAAGTATTTGTTCAACAAAAAAGACCTGGGCATCCACTCTGAGCTGTTTTCAGAAGGGGTAATTGATCTGGTCGAAGCTGGTGTGCTTACCAATGCGCGTAAGAGCCTGCATCCAGGCAAAATAGTTGCCGGGTTCATCCTGGGCACCAAACGCCTTTATGATTGGGTGGATGACAACACTCTGATAGAGCTGCACCGCACCGAATACGTAAACGACCCGTTTGTCATAGCCCAGAATGACCGCATGGTGGCAATCAACTCCGCCATCGAAGTAGACCTTACCGGTCAGGTGTGCGCAGATAGCATCGGCCCCAAGTTATATTCAGGTGTGGGCGGGCAGTTGGACTTTATTTACGGCGCCTCACGCTCTAAAGGCGGCGTGCCGGTGATTGCTATGGCCAGCACCTCCGTCATGCGTGATGGAACAGTTCTTAGCAAAATTGCTCCCATGCTTAAGCAGGGCGCAGGTGTGGTTACGAGCCGGAATCACGTACGTTACGTTGTGACCGAGTTTGGTGTGGCTGAATTGTACGGAAAAACCATCCGGCAGCGCGCGCAGGCTCTGATCAATATCGCGCATCCCCAGTTCCGAGATGAGTTAACCAGCAAAGCGAAGGAATTGAATTACCTCTAGAAGACTAGTGCGATAATGCACAAACGAGCTGGTAACTTGCTATTGATTTTGGGGTTATAGGTGTAGAATTGCTTGCAGGGACGCAGACTCTGCGCCCCTGCATCTTATTTTGATAGGAATTATTTTATGGAACGAAGAGCAAAAATAGTTGCTACAATTGGCCCGTCGAGCATGCAAGAAATCATGCTGGAACAGTTTATCCGGGCTGGAATGAATGTTGCCCGGTTAAATTTTTCTCACGGCACCCATCAAGAACATGCCGATCGTATTAATTGTATCCGCAGACTGGCAGACAAGCTCGGCAGCCCGGTGGGAATTTTGCAGGATTTGCAGGGGCCAAAAATTCGGGTAGGCATATTGAACCCTGCGCTGGAACTGGCTGTAGGGGAGATTGTTACTCTTTATGCGGAAAGCGTCACACCGCCAGCCACCCACGAAAAACTGATCCCTGTGGCTTTTGCTGAATTATTTGACTGCGCCACGGTTGAAGATCGAATTTTGCTGGATGATGGGCATCTTGCCTTAAAGGTGATCGAAACCGGGCACTCTCACTTGCGTGCATTGGTGCAGGTGGGTGGCAAGTTATCCTCTCATAAAGGCATCAATCTGCCAGGTGTGCGCCTGACCATTCCGGGTTTTACCGAAAAAGATCGGGCAGACCTGGTGTTTGGACTTTCTCAAAATGTCGATTTTGTCGCCATTTCGTTTGTGCGCTCTGCGAAGGATGTACAGAGAGTGCGCAATGCGATGGAAGAGATTGATGAAGAAGGCGCGCATCCCCTGGTAATTGCGAAACTCGAGAAGCCCGAGGCCCTCGACAACCTGGAAGAGATCTTGAATGTGGCCGATGGTGTGATGGTGGCGCGCGGCGATTTGGGCGTTGAAATGTCCCCCGAGCGGGTGCCTATTGCGCAGAAGCGGATAATTCAGGCTGCCAATCAGAACGGCAAGATTGTGATCACCGCCACTCAAATGCTTGATTCGATGATTATAAACCCGCTGCCTACTCGCGCAGAGGCTTCTGACGTGGCAAATGCCATTTTTGATGGCAGTGATGCTGTCATGCTTTCGGGTGAAACTGCCAGCGGTGCTTACCCATTGGAAGCGCTGCAAATGATGGACCGCATTGTGCGTTCGGCAGAAGCTAGCTTTGCAGAATGGGGTCATTACAACCCACCTGCGGTCGCCACTGGTGATGACGCTGCTTCGATGACGCGCGCTGCGCGTGAACTGGCGCATGATTTGAACGTGGCTGCCATTGCCGTCTTCACGCACACCGGGCGCACCGCACAATTGATGTCAAAAGCCCGGGCCCGTGTACCCATCCTGGCGTTTACACCCACACCTTCCACTTTTGGACGCATGGCGCTGCTCTGGGGCGTGATACCTTACCTGGTGCCCATGTCATCCACCCTGCGCGAAATGGTGAACCAGGCTGACAGCAAACTGACAGCTTCCGGCTGGGTGGAACCAGGTCAACAGGTGGTAGTTATCAGTGGCTTCCCGGTCAGCACAGTGCGGCCATCTAACATGGCTCTGCTGCATAACGTCGGCGAAAAATTATAGCCCTGGCTGCCCTCACTCCCTGCTTGATATAAGAATCCCAACCCCGATCATCACCCCGCCCAGAATAAAAAGCGGGGTGATTTTTTCATTCAAGAAGAACCACCCCAGTAGCGTCCCGACCACAGGCTGGGCAAAAAAGGTCAGCGAGGCCACTGCCGCCGGCAGCTCCGAAAAGGCATAATTCCACAGGAACATGGCAATTGCGGTGGAGATTATGCCCAGGAACAGGATGCCGCCAATGATGCCGGGAGTAATTGTACCCACGCTCTGTGTTGTCAGTTCCCAGGCGCTGATCGGAACGGCCACCGGCAATCCACCCAACAGCATGATAGCCGATGCCTGCAGCATATCCGCATTGGACGAGACTTTGCGCACCAGCACCGAATACAACGCCCATGTGACGGCTGCGCCCAGCAAAGAAAGGTTGCCCATGAAAAGCGACGATGATAATTGCGCGGTCCGTGGATCGATCACTGCTACAACGCCCAGGCTGGCGATCTGGATTGCGATCAGCCTTCGGCGTGTGATGGGTTCATTGAGCAGGAAAAAGGCAAAAGGTAGAACGAGGGCAGGTGTGGCAGATGTAACCAACGAGCCATTTGCGGCAGTGGAAAGACGAGTGCCCACGAATTGAAAGCCTAGCGAAACCCCATAACCAACTGCGCCAACCCCAAAGAATTTCCAGAACTGGCTTTTTCTGGTCGTAAACCCTCCTCGCAATTGGATGACCAGCGCCAGGGCGATGAACCCCAATATGAGGCGGATGACCAGCAGCGTAAATGGCGGAATGACATCCAGCACCACCTTGGAAACAACGTACATGCCGCCCCATATTGCGGCGGCAGCCAGCCCGGACAACAAACCCGCGAGTGAGTGTTTTCGCATAATTATTCCTGAGACTGAAATTGAAGTGTTTTTGGCCTTGTTAACCATGCCATACAAACTCCGGCAAAGCATACCTGAAACCCAAGCTTTTCGATCAGCCATCCAGAATTTGGCACGACCACAATCCAGCCAAGCGAGCCGAAGACCCGTAAACTGCCGTACCCGGCTTCATTTTCTTGCAAGACCGAGACGACTATTGCATCTGAAAGCGCAGATAAGCTTGATGTTACCAATGCTTGCAGGATGATAATCAATATGATCGGCAGAAAGGTTGTTTGCTGCCCGATTATGAAGTACCTCAGAGCACCCAGCACCAGCAATACTTGTAAAAAGCTGCGAGCCTGTGGCCTTTTCTCGATTTCGGTGACAATTAGCGGTGCGGCGAATAACCCGACAATGGCGCTTGTGGATGCAAGGCTGCCGATTTGTTTTCCGCTGAAGCCCAAACTGACATAGAACATGTTTAAGAACGGTGACAAAAAGCCCACTCCGCCTATAAATGAGAAATAATATAAACGGGTAAAGAAAAGATCCGCATGTTTGTGTTTGGGTAATCGCTTGAAGAATGTCACAGAGTTGTGAGCCTTGTTGATGAGAAAAAATATAGGACAAGAAGATCTCTTGTCCCATACACGCCGCTTGAAACCATGCTGCGGTTATTCGCCTGTGATGCTTTGCCTGAGTTTTTTGGTCGCACCATGTAGTTTCTTGGATTGGATGCGTTTGGCTTGTGAAGCAAGAGTGGGACGAGTGGGACGGCGTTTTTTGGGAGCATGTAATGCGCTTTTAATCATGTTGACCAGCCGCAGGATAGCATCTGCCCGGTTTTGTTCTTGAGTACGAAAGCGCTTTGCCTCAATCAGTAAAAAGCCCTCATCTGTCATCCGGCTGCCTGCCAGCCGGATAAGACGTTCTTTAACATCCGCTGAAAGAGTCTGCGAGTTCTGCAGATTGAACCGCAACTGCACTGCAGTTGCTACCTTGTTAACATTTTGACCCCCGGGACCGCTGGCACGCACAAAATCCAGGCTGATCTCGTTATCTTCAAGACTGATGTTTGGGGTAATTTCGATTGCCACTCTAATTCACTTTAGTTACGGGGCGGGTTAAGTTTTCCGGCTTTAAGATTTCTTGGAGTTGGTCTACGGTTAAAAGACCTCTGGCCAGCACGATCTCGGCTACGCCCTTTCCAGTAGCATACGCTTCTTTGGCAACCGCACTGGCATTTTCATACCCAATATACGGGTTCAGAGCGGTTACGATGCCGATAGACTGACTTACTATATCTTGTAGGCGTTCGTGGTTGGCGGTAATGCCCCGTACGCAGCGTTCTGCCAGCGTAAGACAGCCCTGGCGTAGATAAATCAAGCTATTGAACAGGTTGTGTGCAATGATCGGCTCAAAGGCGTTTAGCTGCAGTTGCCCTGCTTCAGCAGCAAAAGTAACTGTTACATCGTTGCCAATCACCTCAAAAGCAATCTGGTTAACTACTTCTGGAATGACGGGGTTGACTTTCCCTGGCATGATGCTTGAACCAGCTTGCATGGGCGGTAGGTTAATTTCACCCAGTCCGGCGCGCGGTCCAGATGAAAGCAAGCGCAAATCGTTGCAAACCTTGGATAACTTGACAGCAACCCTCTTAAGTACACCTGATAGCTGTACAAATGCGCCAGCGTCCTGGGTAGCCTCCACAAGATTGGCGGCGGTGATGAACT
>JBBRWF010000341.1:0-5387 GCA_038249405.1 Anaerolineales bacterium | reverse complement strand
TCATCCTCCGTTACCCTGCCGCGGTGCCGGAGCACTTCGTGGGAGATGGCAGCCGGATTCGGCAGGTACTCACCAACCTGGTCGGCAATGCCATCAAGTTTTCAAACCAGGGAAGCGTGGTAGTAAAGACTACGCTTATAAATGAAGACAGCCGCCAGCTGGAGATAGAATTTTCGGTAGCCGATACCGGTATCGGCATGAGCGCCGGGCAAATGGCACAGCTATTCCAACCTTTTAGCCAGGCCGATTCTTCCACCACCCGCCAATATGGCGGCACAGGCCTGGGTCTCACCATCAGCCAGCGGCTGGTGAACCTGATGGGCAGCAATATATCTGTGGGCAGCCAGACAAAAAAAGGCAGCACATTTAAATTTACCGTCCGCCTGGAGCGCCCGAAAAATGACCGGCACTATTCCGAATGGGAAAATATGCGCGCTGCCGCTCTGACAACCAGCCCTGAAACACAGCAAGACCTGCAAAACGCCCTCAAAATTTTCTCGCTGCAAACCTGGGTATTTAATTCTCTCGAAAGCGCACAATCAGCGATCAGCCAGCTCCAGAGGCCACCCGCCATTGATCTGCTGCTGGTGGATTCTGATATTTCTGACAGTGCCGGGCATATTCAGCGCTCGCATGAAAACCTGTCCATTTTAAACATCCCCATCATATTACTGGTGGAGCCTGGCAAAAATGATCAAGCGCCAGTCCTGAACAGCTCCTACTTCCGCCTGACCAAACCTGTTACACGCGCGAAGCTATTCGATGCGCTCTCGCAAAGCCTGGAGAACCAGGCCCCCGCCAGGAAGAGCGGTGGAACCGGGGCATTAAAAGCACTGGCAGGCAAACGCGTGATGGTCGTGGAGGACAACCAGATCAACCAGATGGTCGCAAAGGAATTGCTGCAAAGCCTGGGCATTAAAGTCACCATCGCCGAGAATGGCGAAGAAGCCCTGATCCTGATCTCAACCGAGCCTTACGACCTGGTGCTGATGGACATCCAGATGCCCGGCATGGATGGCTACGAGACAACCAGCCACATCCGCGAAAACCCGCGCTTCGAATTCGATATGCTGCCGATCATTGCCATGACGGCCCACGCCATGAGCGGTGACCGCGAAAAAATTCTACAGGCCGGGATGAATGATTACCTGGCCAAGCCTGTGGATAAAGCCCAACTCACCGCCGTCCTGCTGCACTGGCTTCAGGCTTAAGCGAATCCTATAAAACACAGTTCCCCGTCCAATGATGGACGGGGAACTGTGTTTTAACCTCGGACGGTGTTCCCTAAGCAGGCTTCTTGGAAGGCAGCTTGGTCTTCTGCTGTTCTTTCTTCTTGGTGTCCTGCTGCACCTTTTGCTTATCCATTTTGTTCTTATCTTTCTTTCCGCCTTTTTCGCCCATACACACGTCTCCTTTGGATGGATATTGCTGCCTGGCCGGAATGAGGAGAGGCTGCCAGGCGCTGCCTCACGTATTCACCTATTATATACTCACTTTCATTACAGTGAATAGGATTACAGAGATTCTCGTGGGTTGCTTCCTCTAAAACGCCGCCCACCTTCACAGGTGGGCGGCGCTGCAATTTTTAGTTGATCCAACTGCCAGACTTAAAATACCCGAATAGCCTCCTGTAAAATCAGCGTTCTAAATTGTGGGCGCAGCGATTGCGGCTTGCCCAGTTCCACCTTGCAGCCCAGCAGGACCTCCAGCTGTTTTTTTAAATTAATAAACTCAAACAGCCCGGTCGGGCGGGCAAACTTCACCAGAATTCCAACCCCGCTCTTTAAGCGCATCCCATCTTTAATTACCGGGCCAAAGAGGGAAAGATAAGCAATGTGGTAGCGTTCCACCAGCTCTTTTTGCTGTTCACGAAGAATACGGACTACATCATCACGTTTCATCATTTTCCTTTCTTTGCATCAGAGATACCAGCCAAATGTTATGGTTGTAAACCAGTTCAAGGCGGTGGAAGTTCGGGCCGTCTCGAACCTCCTCAGTCATGAACTGCCCCAATCATAAATGAATGCCCGACTGCTAAACAGGGGTTTAACCACCGCTTTCCCCACGGCAGCCTGTCGATTTATTAACTAAACTTAAACAATGATTAAAGCGAGCATGTTAGTGGAAAGTTGACTGTCACCTGCTTTTCCATCATCTGCGGTATAATCCAATTAGATTTACTCACCACAAGACACCCCAGCCACCGTCCCATCTAAATGGAAAGATCAGGCCCTGCTGAAGCTTCTATGGCAGGGTTTTAGATTCTATTGAAAGGAATTAACATGCAAGAAACCCCCATCTTCCGCCCAATCTACGTAACAGATGAAATGCTCCAGTATTTTGATGAAATATACATGGATGGATCCAACTACCGTTTTGGCAATCTGCGCTATACCCACGACCACTTTGGCCTGTCTGATGACCTGATCGCCAAAGCCCTGGACTATTGGCGCCAGACCTTTGATAAACGGCATAATGCGTGAGAATCAACCGCCCGTATAATGATATACTGGTCCTGAGAAGAAAATAAACCGAAAAGGGTGGCGATTTATGACAAAATGGGAAATGTGGACCTACCAGGTTCGAATAAAAGCCAGCGAAGATCCCCTGAATGTATTGTTGGGGGAGGATAAAAAAACGCACGAATCTATCTGGACCAAGCTGCAAGAACATGCTGCGTCTGGCTGGGAATTGGTAAACGTGACACCTCTATTAAATGATCAGACGGCAACCTACAACATCCTTTACACTTTCAAAAGACACGTAGTTGAACAGCCAAAAGCAGAACCAACTAAAATTGAGCAGCAAAAAAAGATGGTAAATAACCACAAATAAGATGATTATTTGATCCCTACGATAATGCAATGATAGATTGCATCAAAACATCCTGTATGGTTCCAATTTTAAATTCGTCTTCGATGACAGCCTTCATCCGAACCCCAATCCCTGCCCAAACGTTTTGCACATGTAACAGCCTTCATAAAATAAAACACCCTTTTAATACACCGAATCAACCCTGAATGGTAAAATCGATAATCCTGAAAAAGGAAATTATCGCGGCAAAAAAATAATTGATTGGCTAAAAATCAACCTGGCAAAGCATCTAAGGCTCTGGCTGTTTCACTGGAAACTCTGGATAAATGTAAATGTTAAAACGAGAGTCGTTATTTCCTGGTGAAACTTCAATTCGAAAATTACCTGAAATTTTAACCAAACAGATCTGCCTCTATTTCAACATGAACTAAGCAAGGAATTTCCAGAAACTGTCCTGTACAAAATCGAAGATGTCTGTGTAAATTCAGAAGACCTGCTCTTCCGGGGAAACACAATCATCCAGGAACTATTCCAATCGCATGCCTCTTATCAAAATTGGGCAAGTTCCACCGCCTATCCCAAATTTTTAATAAAAAATTTCTTGCGCAACAGTCAGAAAAAAGCCAACCAGAGTTTCTATTGGATCACAGATATTTGGAGTAACGGCTATTTTCACTGGATGACAGATGCAATCCCCAGGTTGCTCACAATTCAGGACAAATTAAAAAATGCAACCCTGCTGCTGCCTGGAAATTACCGGTCACTCAAGTTCATAATCCCCTCCCTTAAACCTTTCACGATTAAAAATATCGAGTTTGTCGACGGAGTCTTCCGCCTGGATAATCTCAATATGCCTTCGCATACCGCGCCCACCGGTAATTTTCGCCAGAATTTTGTCGTCTCATTGAGGGACAGGTATACTGCATTTAACAAAAACGAAACCCGCGATCCAGGCTATCGCAGGATTTATATCAGCCGCGGAATAGCAAATAGAAGAAAAATATCAAATGAAAAAGAATGCCTGGTCGTTTTTGAAAAATACGGCTTCAGGGTTTTACACCTTGAAAATCATTCTTTTGAAGACCAGGTAAGACTGGTTTCAAATGCGGAATACCTAGTCTCTAACCACGGCGCCGGTCTGACGAATATGCTCTTTATGAACCCCGGCTCCCGTGTTTTGGAACTGCGCAGGCGGGAAGATAAAAATAACGTAACTGTTATTTTTCACTGGCCTCCGCCCTGGATTTGCAATCCTATTACCAGCTTTGTGATCCAAAGGACCCGGATGGAACTGCGAATGTAGCCGACCTGAGCGTTGATTGCAAATTATTGCAGGAGAATATAGAACTCATGCTGGCGCATCGGTCGTAGGGGCAGATGGCATCTGCCCCATTCCGATCACCACTCGTAACAACCCTGCCCCGCCAGCACCCGCCCCGCGCCAATCCCAAACACCGCCCCATCATAACGCCCAAACCCCAGCAACTGCCCGTTGGTGTCGATCAGTCCGCGCCCCAGCATAGCGGCTGAGTCAGTCACATCCGCATGAAAGGGCACAACATTGCCTGTCACCGCCAGCGCCGTTACCGGCAGCGAAGCGCGCAGCTCGGTATGCTGCGTCCCGCTGGTTGTGCCGATGGCGCGCAGCATAAAGAACACCGTCCGCCCGCTCACCCGGTAGCGCGCCAACTGCGTACTGACCGAGGTAAACGTCATGCCGCCGCTGGCGCTGTAGGTTGGCAGCCAGCTGAACCAGCCCGGCCAACCCTGCGGGTTCTCCAGATCGCTCAGCGCCAGGGACGTGATCACCGCGTTCGAGAAAGCATACTCAAAACTGGTCAAAATCGTCACCGTCGTGTTCGGTGCAGAGTAACTTGAGCCCGCGATCACCCCGTAGCGCGCCGAAACGGACTGGTACCAGCGCACCCGCCGTCCCTTGCTGTAGGCCGCCGTGCGCTCACCCGCCAGCCTGAACGACTGCGCGCTCACGTATGTAAACGTCTCCGGCATCGTCATCCAGCCGCCCAGCGCGGCGCTCTCCAGCGCCGCCAGCTCGGCCCGCACATCATTCATATCGCTGGCCGGGATGTAATCCCCGTTCACGCGCTCATTCCCAAAATTCTTGATACTCAACGGAAAACTGGCACTCATAGCGCATCCCTCCAAATTTGTGCCAGGCGCTGCTTGCCCGCCAGGCTGAAATGAGCATGGTCCGCCGCCTCATAACCCGCCAGCAGATCATCCAAAAAGCCGGTAGATGCGCGCAGCCTGCCAAACTCATCGTGCAGGCGCAGCAGCCTGACCCCGTTCGCGGCACACCATGCCGCATAATTCACATTCAAGGCCCGCATGGCCGCCGCCACCGTGTCATTTTGATTTGTCATCGGCGCCAGTTCATCCACCAGCAGCTTCACACCGGCCGCATCGCACTCGTCTATGATCGAGTCCACTTTCCCGAGCGTCACCTCGAGAGGCTTCTCGGCGATGATATGCTTGCCTGCGCGAGCCGCATCCATGCAGATGGGAGCGCGGGTGCCACCGGGCGTGAGAACACAGACAACATCAACTTCGGG
>JBBRWF010000340.1:0-5409 GCA_038249405.1 Anaerolineales bacterium | reverse complement strand
TCTTGCACCTTGCTCGCCGAAACCCCCACCTTGGCACGGATGGTTTCCATGCCCGTAATCGTTTCCTTCACCGTCTTGGCCCCATCCCGTGAATAGCGCGCCGCCTCAGCCGAATCGCGTGTTACCGCCTGCGCATTGCTCGTCACTTGCTCAATCGAGGTGCTGATGCGCGTCGTCACCTGCGAGGCCTTCGTAATCGCCTTGGCCTGTTCCTGCGCCCCGCGTGCCACGCCGTCAATCGCCCGGCTCATCTGCTCCACTGCGCCCGAAGTCTTGGTCACACCCGCCGTCTGTTCGCTGGTGCCCTTGGCTACCTGGTGGATCGCGTTCGAAATCTCGTTCATTGAATCGCCGGTCTGTTTGGATGCATTGGCCAGCTGTTGGCTGGCATCATGCAGGCTGGTCGCATTGGCAGAAACCTGTTTGATCGTATTATTAAGCTGAAAGCTCATTTCCTTGAAAGCCTGGCCCAGTTCATCCTGGTCAGATTTTACCTGGACTGTTTCTGTCAATTCACCATGAGCAATTTGGTTCGCGATACGCGCCATTTCGCGCTGATAACCGATCACATTCGACAACCCGCTTGCCAGCTGCCCGATTTCGTTATTATTGGTGTACGCAATATTCCCGGTCAGATCCCCTTCTGCCAGACGATTGGTGGTTCCAATCAGGATTCGCACCGGTACCAACACCAGCCAGAACAAAAAGTAAATTCCCGCAATCGTCGCTAAGATCCCAGGTGTAAAGATTAGGACAACGTTAAGGACATTCAGCTCAATCTGGCCCAGGATATAGGCAAGTTCACAGTCGATCACCACGATCACCATGATCACAAGCGAAAAGGTGTTCACAATACCCTTGCCGATGAGCAACCGGGTCGCCAGTTGAATGAGCAATAGAGCGCCAAATAATAAGGAAAACACGATCAGGGAGTTCTGTAGAATAGTGGACATAAATACCTCTGCATGGTTCGGACAATAAAATTACATCAATCGGAGTTAGGTTTTTCAGGATCTAGCGCAACACTGCTGGGTCTGGTGGCATAAATACCACCATGAATGTCTCATTATAGGGGCATGCTATCAATTCCATAATAAAAATAATCCAAAGAATGCCTTAATTCCACATTAATGATCCAAAAAACCAGCCGCCGCACAGTTTCTTCAAAATAATATTTGCGGTCATTGCCAACCACCGCTCTTGCTCTTGGGCGGTCTGCCAATCTGTGCCATCCTACGAATCAGTATAAATTCAAAAGGATGATAATTAATTCGTTTAAGTACCTAAACCATTCCCCGATAACTACTTAATAGCACCAAATTTACTTCGTTCAAACCGAATACCGCGCAAAAACGCCGTAAAATACGTATAAATACGAATTGCATCATAAGGGAAATTCCACTACAATAAATATCAGGGCTGGCGCAAACGCATTCATAGCCAGGGCGGTCAACCTGCCCAAATTAACCCTGACCCTACAAAACCTGCTGGAGCCCAGACCATGAGCGATAAACCCTACACCATTCTTGTCATTGATGATGATATCGTCACGCGCACAACCCTCGGCGATTTGCTCGACAAACCCAATTATCGTGTGCAAATGGCCGTAGACGGCATCCAGGGCATCCAAATGGCAAAGAAGTTCAGCCCGGATGTCATCCTGCTCGACGTGATGATGCCGCGCATGAATGGCTACGAAGTCTGCAAGATCATCCGCGCCGATCATCTCATCGGCGAAGTGCCCATCATCATGGTCACCGCCCTCGATGACCGCGAAGTCAAACTAAACTGCCTGATGGTCGGCGCGGATGATTTTATCGCCAAACCGTTCGACAGCCTCGAGCTCGAGTTTCGCCTGAACACCCTCTGCCGCGTCGACCGCTACCGCCATCTCATCGATGAACGTGAGCGGCTCGAAGAAGCCCTGACCGAGCTCTCTGTAAAAAACAAACAGTTACAGATCCTCTCCCAGCAAACCCTCGAAGCCCAGGAAAATGAGCGCCGCCATGTGGCTGTCGAACTGCACGATGAAATCGGCCAGCTCATCACCGGCCTAAAATTCATCCTTGAACGCGGAGGCGACCACCCTGCCAGCCCGCTCACCGAAGCGCGCGCCGTCACCAACGAATTAATGCAGCGCGTCCGCGAAATTTCACTCAACCTGCGCCCGGCCGTTCTCGATGATTTTGGCCTGCCAGCCGCATTGGATGACCTGCTCAAACGTTTTAGCAACCGCACCCACATCCTTATTCATCACAATATCAACCCTCTCGATGAGCACCGCTTTAACCGCGCCATTGAAACCACCGTTTTTCGCGTAACGCAAGAAGCCACCACCAATATCGCCCGGCACGCCGGCGTAACTCATGCCAGTGTCACATTGATCATCAAGCCAGACCTGCTCCGCATTTCCATTGTAGATGAAGGCCGCGGCTTTGACCCGCAAGCCATTCAGATTATCGCTTCCACCGGCCTATCCGGCATGAAGGAACGCGTTCAACTGACCGGCGGACGCTTTGCCTTGAAATCTGAACCCGGCAAAGGCACGCTTGTCCTGGCAGAGTTTGACCTCAAACAAACGGAGCAAACCCATGGTTCCCATTAGAATTA
The DNA here is from genome assembly GCA_038249405.1 of Anaerolineales bacterium. Lineage (GTDB taxonomy): Bacteria > Chloroflexota > Anaerolineae > Anaerolineales > Villigracilaceae > UBA5195. The sequence continues at coordinate 2,799 of JBBRWF010000340.1, read as the reverse complement.
TTCTGGTTGATGATCATAAATTGGTGCGGCAGGGTATGCGCTCCCTGCTTGAAACCCGCCCCAGTTTTCAAGTGATCGGCGAGGCCCATAACGGGCAGGAAGCCCTCAAACTAATAGAAGAGCTTTCCCCCGATATTGCTTTTATGGATGTCATGATGCCAAACTTGAACGGCATAGAAGCCGCCAAAATTGCCCTGCAAAGAGGTCTCAAAACAAAACTGATCTTCCTCTCCATGCACGCCAACTCCACCTATGTTGTGCGCGCCTTGCAGTGCGGCGTCATGGGCTATGTTTTAAAAGATTCAGACTTTGTTGAGATTTTACAGGCCATTGAAAGTGTCATGGCAGGCAAGCGCTACCTTAGCACTGCCATCGCCAACGAAGTACTGGAAATTCTGCTAAATGCGGATGTAGAAAAAGCCGATTTACTCGATGTTCTATCCTCCCGCGAACGCGAGGTGTTGCAGTTGATCGCAGAGGGCAATACCAATGCGGTTGTCGCCGCAAAATTGGCGCTCAGTGTCCGCACCGTCGAAGCCCACCGCGCCCACATCATGGCGAAAATGCACTTTGAATCACAATCACACCTCGTGCGTTTTGCCATTCAACAAGGCCTGATCGCCCCCTAAAAAAAATAGCCAGTTTATTCAACCAGCCAGTCTCTTGCTTTGTCAATATCATCAAAAGTCACGAGCGATTTTTTCCCGGCCAGCTTGTTGATGATATCCAAAAACACGCGCTGCGCGCCAGCGATGCCCACCACTGCCCGTCTTTTTGCATACGGAGTGATGCGTTCCGATGTGGCGCGCATGGCTGCAAACATCTCCGGCGAGCCTTTCGTTCCCCTTACATCGGTGAGTGTACAGACCGAATCATGCGGCTCAGCCCTGGCGAGCCGCACAGCTTCATCCATTTCTTTTTGCGCGTCCGCCACGTTCATTCCGAAATTTGAAAAATCGGCCAGCAATACCCTTTTGCCTTTATGATGGATCCATTGCGTTTTCATGCTGTTTAATCTCTCCTTTGGTTAAGCTGAATGTCACCTTTTGTGTAAGCATACTATAAATGTTTTCGCGGGCAGCAGACCGCTTTTATTCCGCACTTGCATTTTCAGCGGCCAAAGGATTGCGCGCACTCCACATACACACCCGGTTGCGCCCGGTCTGCTTGGCAATATACATGGCCGCATCAGCGGCGCGCAGCAACTCATCCCGCGTCTCGCAGGCCGGATAACAGGCTACCCCCACCGAAACACTGGAAGAAATAAGATAATTCTCAACTGCAATTTGTTTGCTGGAAAAATTCTCACGGATCAAATCAGCCCGCGCCCGCGCATCCTGCAAACTCGCCCTTGGCAGGATGATTACAAATTCCTCCCCGCCGTAGCGGCAGGCAAAGTCGCTATCCCTAATATTTTCGCGTAAAACCTTCCCCAGCGTCACCAGCACCTGGTCGCCAGCCTCATGACCATAAGTATCATTAAACGGCTTAAAATAGTCAATATCCAGCATCAACACGCTCACCAGGTAACCTTCACGGGCTGCGCGAGCCAATTCGTGGCGCAAAGCGTCTTCCATAAAACGCCGGTTGTACAGTGCGGTAAGTGAGTCATGCGTGGCCTGTTCAAGCAGTTTGTCCTGTAACTGTTTGTTGGCTTCCATCTGCAATTCCAGGTTTTTATAAGCATGCAGCAGAGCCTGTTCAGCCATTTTGCGCGCAGTGATATCCACAATATTACCGGTCACCCTGATCACCTTGCCATTTTCACTCACCGGGTTGCCGCGTGTGCTTACCCAGCGGTACTGACCGTACCCGTTAATAAAAGCCAGATCCATGTCATATGGCGTGCCGTGCTCAATGGAAGCTTGAAAAGCAGCCTCTATACGATGACGGTCCTCAGGTGAATAAAAGCTCAACCCCAGGCTAATATCATTCGTATCATGCTCTCGGGAAACCCCATAAATGCGATAAACCTCATCCGTCCACAGCATGCTCTGGGCCTGGGCGTCATACTCCCAACCTCCCACCCCTGAGATCGACTGGGTATCGCGCAGCAGAAACTGGTTTTTCTGCAGGGCAAGTTCGGTGCGCTTGCGTTCCGTGATATCCCAGGATAAATCCGCCAGTTGGGTCACAGTCTCCACATCGCGCTGATTATATTCATTCAGCTTGTTGCCCACCCCCAGAATGCACACGATCCGCTCGCCGCGCAAAATCGGCACCACCAGTTCGCGGCGCACATCAGCATGCCCTTCCGGATATCCCTTGCGATGCGGAAGGCTGGCATAATCATTATGAATCACCGCCTTGCGTTCGCGCACACAATCCACCCACACCCCGGCACGATCCACTGAATAATGCGTGCCTCTCCCTGGCCCAGTACAATACTCGCGTAAAGTGCGGGTCGACCAGATTTGCAGAGAAAGCGTCACCTGATCTTCATCCAGAAAGTGATAAAAACCAATCTTACTACCGCTGAGCGCCTCCACTTCGTCGAGTGTGGCAGTCAGCAGATCTTCCAGAGAGTGCCCCAGCGCAAACTCCACCAGCCGCAGCCGCGCCTGAAAAATGCGCTCCACAAGTTTCCGCTCACTGATATCGCGCACAAACGCCAGGCAGCGTTCCGGGTTAGAAATAAAGGTCAGGCTGATTTCAACATCCAGCACCCTGCCGTCCTTGCCGCGGTACTGCGCCTCAATAAGATCGGAAGAAGAATCAGCGCCCGTCTCGCCGCGCGCTCGCAGCGCCCACGGATCCATGCCGCTGTTATCCACCATCCTCAGGTCCATTCCCAGCAAC
>JBBRWF010000339.1:0-5411 GCA_038249405.1 Anaerolineales bacterium | reverse complement strand
GATGTGGCAATTGTCACCCCCAATCCCACCCAACCTGCGGGCGTTACCAATGGGCGCTGGATCGATGTAAACCTGGAAGAACAAACTCTGGCTGTGTACGAAAATAACCAGATGATCTATGCAACCATTATCGCAACCGGAGATGAACCCATGTTCACCCGCCCCGGTTTGTTCCCAATTTACAAGAAGATGGAATTGGAAACAATGCAAGGTGAAAGGGGCACGTCCAACTTTTATTACCTTGAAAATGTCCCCTGGACAATGTATTTCGACAAGGCACGCGCACTGCACGGCGCATACTGGCGTGCAAGGCTGGGGTATCCACAATCTCATGGCTGTGTAAATATGTATCCTGGTGATGCACACTGGCTTTTTAACTGGGCCAAAGAGGGCGATTGGGTTTATGTACACGACCCGTCTGGCAAAACCCCCACCGATCCTGCCTTCTATGGTGATGGCGGAGCATAAAGGTAACTTGTAAAAAAGAGCTGACCACTGGTTCACATATCCAGCAGCCAGCTCTTTTTATCTTACATCCAGCCTGGGGCCATTCAAATTCAAGTTATCTCTAGACGAAATTGTGGCAGACAACCCATCCGCTCCGCGCGCGGTCAAAATCAATCCCAGGTTAGTATTGGGAGTTTCCACCCATTTTCTGGCAAACTCTGTAATATCCACAGAAACCCAGCAGCCAGTGATTCCTGAAGTTTCAATAGTGACATAGTTTGCGGGGTCATAATCCCCGCCACCCTCAGGTGTTTTCCAAGGCGTGGAAGAGTTGGCGAGATTCCATGTAGCTTCGGGTTCTGAGAACAAGACATTCCCCGATATTCCATAAACAAAGATCTGCATTTGCGTATCTGCCGTAGAGAAATACAGGTATAGCGTGGCGCTGCCAATAAATGTTTTACCCGAAAGATCAAAATACAGCAGGCTTCGCTTGCTTTCCAGACTGGTAAGCAAGGCAAGATCTGGTGACGATCCATTTGCCTGATCCTGATTAACTTTGTCAATCCAGGTATCAGCATCAGCCCTCAGTGCTGTTTCAGGCGGAGGTATAGATAAACACGCCTTAACTGGAGTAACTGTAGATGTGCCGGTCGCAGTGCCGGTGGCTGTGACGGTTGGTGTAAGCGTAATTGTTGGCGTAGATGTGATCATTGGTGTAGAAGTAATCGTAGGCGTGAGCGTGATCGTACTGGTCACTGTTCTGGTGGAGGTGATTGTAGCTGTGGATGTGATTGTGCTGGTTGGCCCGGTGGGCGTGGTGGTTGGAGTACGCGTGCGTGTACGGGATGGGGTGGCAGACCTGAATACAACCGCCTGTCGGGTATAGACAGGTACCGGCACAAACGATCTCTGCGTGGATATTGGCACCACTACTACAGAAGTCGACAATGCCGTTTGCGAGGCAGTAACAGTTACACTAGCGGTCAGCGTTGCCGTGGTGGTTGGTGTAAGCCGCACAATCCTTGTAACCGGTTGAGTCGAAAGCAAACGGGTTGGAACACCAGTTACATCTGCCGCACCGGAAAATAATGGCCCCAATAAAAAAGCAGCATACAATAATCCGCCAATCAATAGAAATACCAGCAGAATACTGAAATCACCGGGTACTCGTGCAGATGGGGTTGGGTTTTGCACCGGGCTGTTCATCGTAATTCTTATTCTACTTTGTTTGCCAAGATTTCAAAACCCAAAAGTGAAAACACAGTGAACCTTTTGTTGACTGTGTTCACAACCTGAGGAAAAATCCGAAACCGTCGGTGATATTTATTTTACGAGATCCGCAAAGGCGGTCTCAAATTCATCCTGGCTTACAAAACCAGCCCATCGTTTGACTTCCTTTCCGCTATCGTCCAATAAAACAAAATAAGGCTGATATTGAAATCCAAACTGCTGCTGATATTCTTTTGTGGCAAGATCATCCGCGTCCAAGAAAAAGAATTGAACTTTTGAGTAATATTTTGCTTCTAGCCCATGAACCATAGGCGCCATGTTCTGGCAGGTTACTCAGGTAAACCGGAAAAATTCAATCAGCACAGGAACCCCGGCGCCAAACTTGACGGATGCGGGCAAACTAGCTTCCAATTTATCTCCGCGTGAGGTAGCCTGAGCCACCGGTGATACGGTGGATTGAACGCTTTGCGTAGAATCAGCAGCCCGTACAGGCACCTCTGATGTCAAAACAGCGCCTGGACTAGAGTTAGTAGCACAGGCCGAAACCAGGATACCAACACATACAGCAATGAACCAGAACAGCATTTTTTTAGGTTTCATTTTCTTTTACATACCTCAAATGGCGGTTTCTATGCTAAATATTTATGATAATTATCTACTATATTGACAAGAAAAAACGAGACTGATATACTCCGATTATATCTTTCAGACCGAAGAATATCAATGTCAATTTCATGCAAATGGAATCGGCCAAAAGTGTAGACATGAAAAGCACGCGAGACCACATTCTACAAACTCTCCTACGCCACCCGCGCTCTACGATTAAGGAATTAGCTGTGGCTGTTGGAATTGATCCAATTTCTGTACGCCACCACCTCACCAATATGCAGGTTGATTTACTCGTGGCAGCGGAAGAAGAACGCCACGGCGTTGGCCGCCCTCGGCTTGTCTATTATCTAACTGAAAATGGCATGGAGAAGTTTCCCACCCGTTATTTGCGCTTAACCACCCGCATCCTGAACCAGATGAAGGGCAACATGCCCCAGCCAATGGTTAGCGAAATGTTTAGAGAAGTGGCGAACAGCATGGCAGCCGAGCATACAGCCGCGCTTAAAGGTCTCAATGTAGAACAACGCCTGGACGCTATGAAAGATCTGCTCGCAGATGAAGGGTTCGTCGTTGAATGGGAAAAACAGGGTTCCCAATACCTGATCCACGAAATCACGTGCCCTTACTTGCAAGTAGGGCAAAGCCATCCCGAAGTCTGCACTGTGGATCAAACATTAATTTCCAAAATGCTGGCATTGCCTGCCAATAAAATTCAGTGCATTCTAAGCGGCGCAACCCACTGTACCTACGTAGTGCAAAACGTATAATAATCACGTATCACCATTAATCCAAAAAATGTGAGGACGTATGACTGAACAATCCGAAAATATCATCAAATGGAGTATCAATAACAGCCACCCCGATATTGTTGAAAGAGTACGCGCCAGCCTTTCAGAAGTGGTCGACCCGGAAATCGGGATGACGATCATCCAGCTTGGTCTGATTCGTGATGTGGCGATTGACGGGGAAATTGGCCGTGTGAAAATGATTTTAACCACCCCGTTTTGCCCTTACGGCCCAGCGATGGTTGATGAAACCCGCAAAAAAGCCCAGGAAGGTCTGAAGTTGCCTGTCACTGTGGAAATGGGCATGGATGTCTGGGATTTTTCCATGATGGAGGATCCATCTGCTCTCGACTGGGGCATGTACGGGTAGAGTGAGCTGGCAACAACCTTATTCCTTTTCAACAAAAAAGCGTCCAGTGGGATTAACCCCACCGGACGCTTTTTTATATATTTCCTATTTCCTAAAAACCGCTCAAAACTTCCACCACAGCATCCAACACATCGCCAGCCAGCACCGAGGCTTCAGAGCCAAGTTTCTCAGCGGCAAACAACCCGGCCTGGGCATGAATCCACGCGCCAGCCACAGCTGCATCATAAGCATTCACACCCTGGGCGCGCAGCCCAACAATCAACCCGGCCAAAACATCGCCTGTACCGGCATGCGCCAGCGCAGAACTGGCAATTGGTATCAAGGTGGCGCGCCCATCTGGCGCAGCAATTACGGTGAAAGCACCCTTGAGCACCACCACCTGGTTCCACTCAGCGGCATATTTCAGCGCTACGTTTATGCGATCAGCCTGGATGGCTTCTTTTTCCATGCCAGTCAAGGCAGCCATTTCACCCGCATGCGGTGTCAAAATGGTTTCAGGCGGCAGCCTGGTGGGCCAGTCTTCAATTTTAGCCAGCAGGCGCAAACCGTCCGCATCCACCACCAACGGAGGCAAGTGTGTGCTGCCAGCCTCGCTTTTTTTACTATCCACCTGAACAAAACCGATGCGGCCGGTGATTTTGCTGGAATTTTCAGCTCCGCTGAGCAGGTTTTTAATGAAGGCTTTCGTTGTGTCTTCGGTGCCAAAGCCAGGCCCAATCAGCAGCGCAGTTGCGCGCGTGGAATTCTTGATCAACACTGAAGCGGCATTTTCAGAAATAACACCTGTTTCTTGTGGCAGCATGATCCAGGTGGCTTCGGGGAAATGACCGGCAATACAAATCTGCACCGGGCTGGGTACCGCCAACTGCACCAGGCCAGCTCCGGCGCGATATGCGGCACGACCCGCCAGTAGCGGAGCGCCCGTGTAATTAATTGACCCGGCGGCGATCAGGGCCGTGCCGAAAGTGCCTTTATGCGAGTCCGCAGACCGAATGGGTAGAATTTCTTCCACCATCTCATCATCAGCCACAAAATGGTTGATCGCCTTCCAAGTTTTGGATTGATCATCAAGACCGATATCGACTACGCGCAGTTCGCCCACCAATTCATAGGCCGGGAACTTCAACAACCCCTGTTTGACAGCCGCCATGCAAACAGTCTGGCTGGCAGGAATGGCAGCTTCCGCGGCCTCACCGGTATCGCTGTCCACCCCAGACGGGCAATCAACTGCCACCACATACGGCGGCCATGAAAGCCCGGCAATTGTTGTATTCACTGCTTCAAGCACTCGCGCGACTTCTTCCTTGAGCGGCATTTTGAAACCTGTGCCAAGTATGCCATCCACCACAACATCCGCCGAACTGACAAAGGCTGAAAGAATGTCAAACTTATCATCACTTTCACTAAGGATAATCTCGCCGCCTTCTTTTTTTAATCGCTCGACCAGTTCGTCACCTTCTACCTTGCGGCGAACAAGGTAAGCACGCGCGCGCCAACCCTCAGCTGCAAGATGTGCAAGCGCCACCAGGGTGTCACCCCCGTTATTGCCGGAGCCAACCAGGCCAAGCACCTCGCGTTCATCATCTTCAGTATAAGAAAGGAACTCGATTTCTTCCGCCAGCCCGTGGCCCGCGGTTTCCATCATTTGAACATAAGAAAGACCTTTACGATCGGCTTCTTTTTCGATGGTTTGCATCTGAGCTACAGTAACAAGTTTCATAAGGCTTCCTCCCGGAAACAAATAGGTAAGATATTTTTATCAGTGAAGCCATTTTAATCCCATCCACCCTTAAATGAACCTGCAAGCCATCCCCTGTACAACAAAACTCTTACACTGAGCTATTAAAAGACCCACCCAGCCGTCGCACGTGGGCTGCCGCAGGGGGTGTGGCTCTTCGCGTGTGTCACGTGCAGGGTAGGAAAAACCCAACCAAAATAAGATAAGGGGCTCAAGCGCCCCTCAGCCT
>JBBRWF010000338.1:0-5413 GCA_038249405.1 Anaerolineales bacterium | reverse complement strand
GTTCACTTAACAGGCAGGGTGGGTAACAGAAGAATTAGTGGAAAGGTGACGGTCACGTGACGCTTTTGGATGGGGGCATGTTTGTTAGAGAAGGGTGAGGATGGGTTTATGCTGTGAAATCTTGTGTGGTTTGATGATTGTTTAAAGAAAATTAACTACTCACTCTTCCGGCAGCCGGGGGATAAATCCCCGCGGCACCATAACAGCGCCCTGTAAACAGGGCTTGAACCGTTTGTTATGGACTTAGGAATGGTTTAAAAGTCTGATTTATCGGATGTTGTTGATAGCTGACGGGCTTCAGCCCCTGGCGAAGCGGGCAAAAAAGCCATGTGGTGAGTAGGTTGGCAATCTCTCCTGGGTGCATCTCTGAAAAGCCATATTTATTCCAGAGGTATGCTTGACTTGTCACGAGAATATTCCCCGAGAGGAAAGATTTGTTTTTTTGTGGTTATTTTGGCGATGTTCTTCGCCAAAATAACCACTTGCGCAGCAAACCAATGATTTTTTTTCGCTGCTCAGCTAAAGTATGATGTGGGTCTAAACGAAATACCTGCGAGTAGACACAATTTTGAAACATGGAAATGCTGATGAGGTTTTATAGAGATGCAGCTATTTGAGATTGTCAAAGTAAATCCTATTTTTTCAATTTAGATGCGATAGCCCGATACCATCGAGCCAGGGTTTGCGGCCGGTTATGCTAAAATGGTATTCATGATTTCACTCTGGGAGTTTTTCAGTCTCAACCGGCAAATTATCTTGTTTGTCTATGGTTTGGGGTTTTTTATATTGGGATTTGCGATCTTGCTTCAGGTGCGCCAATCCTCGCGACTGGACCTGGCGCGCAGCCTGCGCTGGCTGGCTGTTTTTGGCATTTTTCACGCCTTGAACGAGTGGGCAGATTTATTCATTCCGCTCCAGGAACAATATCTTAGCAAGACCCTGGTGAATTTGTTGTGGGGTTTGCAGCTGCTTTTTCTGGGGGCGTCATTCGCCTGCCTGTTTGAATTCGGCGTGGCTGCGCTACGCCCTTTGGGGCGCGCCCGCTGGCTGCACGGCTTCGCAGGCGGTTTATTGGTGGGCTGGATTTTTATTATATTCTTTGTTTTGCAGCCAATTATCCCCGATCAAACAACCTGGCACCGCTACGCAAGCGCCTCGGCGCGTTATTTCATCGGCTTTCCGGGCGGGCTGCTGGCGGCTTATGGACTGCGTGTGCATGCTGTACAGCGTATAAAACCCTTGAACGTGCCCGCCATCTATCAGATGCTGCGGGTCGCAGGTTTTTCATTGGGAATTTACGCTTTCCTGGCAGGTCTGATTCCTCCACCGATTGATTATTTTCCTGGGAACCTGCTGAATACAGAGATATTTCTTAAGACGTTCGGCGTGCCAGTGCTTGTTTTTCGATCATTTATCAGCCTGGTAATTGCCGCTGCGATCATCCGGGCGTTGGAAATCTTTGAAGTTGAGACTGCGCGCCGCATTGAGAGCCTGGAACAGCAGCAAATCATGACGGCCGACCACGAACGGCTGGCGCGCGAACTGCATGACGGCGCTATTCAAAAAGTTTACACTGCCGGTCTGCTGGTCGAATCTGCCGCGCGCCTGGGAGAGCCAGGCAGCGAGGTCAATACACGGCTGGAGCGCTCGCTGGTGGTTTTGAATGATTCCATCGTCGATTTACGCCGCAACCTTTTGGAATTGCATTCAAGCACCACGCCGGTGACTGAATCTCTGCCGAAGTTGTTACAACGCTTCACCCAGAATCCACATTACAACACGCTGGTCAACATTACGCTTGAAATATCTTTGCCGGAGGATTGTACACTTTCGCCTATGCGCAGCGCACATTTAATGGCAATTATTAATGAAGCCCTGTCGAACATCGTCCGGCACGCCAAAGCAAGCAATGTAAAAATCAAAGTTGCCGATCTGGAAGGCAATCTTGTAGTGGTGATTAAAGATGATGGAATTGGGATCAATCCAGAGGCGCGCGCTGGTTACGGGTTGAGCAATATGCGCGACCGGGCCCGCCTGCTTAACGGCAGTCTCGAATTTTCAGGTAAAAGCAAGCGGGGCACGTTGGTAACCCTTAAAATTCCGTGGATGGATGAGAGATGAAAAAAATAAAAATATTACTGGTGGATGACCACGCGATTGTAAGACTGGGTCTGACAACCCTGCTGAATGACCAGCCGGATATGCAAGTGGTGGGCGAGGCCTGCACGGCAAATGAAGCGCTCAAAGCGGTTGAAACCTTGCAGCCGGATGTGGTGTTAATGGACATCCGCCTGCCTGGCGAGGGCGGCATCGAGGCCACGCGCCGGGTAAGCGCCCGGTTCCCTGCGAGCAAGGTGGTCATGCTGAGCTCATTTGCTGATGATGAATTGGTAATGCGTGCCATCAGTGCGGGGGCGATGGGCTATGTCCTCAAGCAGGTGGGTAATGATGAGCTGCTGCGCGCCATCCGAGCTGCGGCGCGCGGCGAAGCGCTGCTGGACCCATCCACCACGGCGCGCCTGCTCAGCAAAGTACGCGCCGCCGACCGCCAGGCCGATGAAGATGCTTTTCGCGACTTGTCTGACCGCGAAATGGATGTGCTTACACCGCTGACGCGCGGCAAAACCAACGCCGAAATCGGGCACCTGTTAAATTTGAGCGAAAAAACGGTGGGTAATTACATTGGCAGTATGTTTAAAAAACTGGGCTTGAACAACCGTATTGAACTGGCCGCCTATGCTTACGAACACCATCTGTTTGAACGGATGGGCAAGGAATAGACTAAACATCCCGAAGGTCACCAGGGAAGCAATCTGGCTGCTCGAAATCAACCCGGGTGCGGCTCTGAACTATAAAAAACTCCCGCAAATTATGCGGGAGTTTTTATTTGGTTGAGAGGTTGTTACTTGAGCAGGTGCCAGATGGGCGGGAAGGTGAACAATAAACCGATACCCAACCCGACAAGTGCGATCATCGCCATCTGTTCGAACTTGGTTTCCTTGTCCTTCATCACAAAGTAGAGGACAACCCAGGAGAGAAGGAAGGCGATGATTCCCAGGCCAGCTTTGCCGGAGAGAGGACCAACCGGGCCAGACCAGGTAAGAGGCTTCTTGATCGCATCGCCGACAAGTTCCACCAGCAGGGTGGCGATACCGAGAACCGCAGATCCAATTCCACCGGCGAGCATGGCAGCCGCAACCGGGCCGTTAGGGCGTTCAGTCATTTGTTTAGTCATGATAAATTCTCCTTATGCTTCAGTTTCTAGTGTACAGCGGCGGCTTTGGTAATGAATGCGCCCAGTACGCCCGCCACAGCGGCGGCGACAAAAGCGATGCTGAAGAAGATCATTACATAGCGGCGGACTTCCGGTTTTTGGGTGATTGTTGCGCCGTAGTACTGAGCCATGTAAGCAACCATGGTGGCGGCGAAGGGCACAACAAAAGCAATATGCTCTTTCCATTCCATGCCGAACTCGTGCCAGAAAGCTGTACTTTCATTGGCCACCAGCAGGAATTTGGGGAAATTGGTCAGATCGGTGGTGCCCGCCGGAGGAGTCGCGCGGTACCAGGGATAGACAATGAAAACGCCACTGAAAACTGCCAGCCAGGTGGCAGCCGCCAAAACCCACAGGAAAATGCGGATATTGCGGACATTGATATTCGTGCCTTCTGCGGTCATCCATTCCGGCTTCATAATGTAGATGCCGTACAGCGCACCTGCAAAACCGAGCAGGAAAAGGAAGCCGAAGCCCATACCGTGTACAACCGTCCATAGTTCATGAGTATTCATAACCAGTTCTCCTTGTTTGGTATTGATTTGTCTCTATTATAGGATTCCTGGCTTAAGTGAGTTAGATGCGTTCTCCCCTATTTTGATGGTGTATATATCCCCTGTATTCGAACACGATGTTGGGGTCCGCTCTGGGCAGACCCGGGGGGGGCAATGGGTGATGTGGGCCGGGTTTGTGAGATTAAGCGGCAAGGAATTGTTATCTCTAATTTACTTCACTATTGAGCGTGGAATAGTTGCAAAAACAGTTCACTTAAGCGAATGCAGGCTGCGATCGGCAGTGTTGCCGATCGCCAGGGTGGAGATGACGGTCTCATCGATCTGGGTCACCACTTTTAACGTAGTGCGGTCGACCATCGCAAGCGAGGCAGCATCCTTTTTTACGGTATTGCCAGTGGCGGCTTGAACGGCGGCGGGCGGTTTCCTGGTTGGCGCGAGCCACGTCGAGGGCGGCTTTGGCTTCGGCGTAGTGGGCATCGGAAGGTTTGGCGGTGTAGCAGTTGCGTGGGTTTTAAATACAAACATGCCCCCAATCTGGAATTCAGAAGGGGGGCGTGTTTGCAGGGCTGAGCTTTTAGGCAATGACCGTTGGAACGCCGAGGTAAGCCGCCAGGCCGAGGACGGCAGTGATAATTGCGAGCACCGTAAATAACAGGCGCATTTTGCTTTCAGCAGGAAGCAGAGAAGCCCAGGCTGCGAATGCCAGCCCGATTGCCATGATCATCATCACCAGTTGAAGCTGGTCGCCGCGCGTATTGAACTCTTCGGCGACGGTGAATTTTTTATCTGCATCTTCAAACATCTGGTTGGCGTCTTTCCAGACTGCATCATAATAGGATGGATTGAAGGGGTCATCCGGGTTGGTTTTGAGTGAGGTTTGCAAAGCTTCGGAAAAATTGGCTTCGTAATAGGCGGCTTTGGTGCCGGTTTCGTCGAGGAACCAGGAGTCATACAGGCTGTAGTCGTATACGATGAACTGGTTGGCGGTCAGGTATTCTGCATTGGCGTCGGTAAGGGTCTGCATGCCTTCATTCTGGTATTTATTCTGGTCAGAATCTGACATGGAACCCTGGTAGCTGGCGATGCCGGTGAAAACGCTCAATAAGGCAATGAGAGTGCCCAGAACGATTTCGGAACTAAGCCAACGCATACGGTCAAAAAAGGTGGAGGCGGGTGCGGCAGTGGTCATGGATGGTGCCTTTCCTGGGGGATGAGGATATGATAGATGAAACAGGGCAATGATACTGTTTTTTTGGGTTGTGTCAACCCAAAAAAGCATGAAAATAAATTTCGTAGGTAATTGTAAGGTTTGAAATTGTTGGAAGAAAGTTGATAAAAAAGAGGTCAATCGGTATATAATGTTTAAGACATTCCCATTTTAGTAAAGGAGACTATCCATGTATGTATTGATTGGCATGTTGGTCGGGTTTCTTGCCTGGTTCGTGCTGCGCTACATTCTGACATCCTTTTTCACTGTAGACCAGAATGAACGCGCGGTGAAGACTACTTTTGGACGGGCAGAGCGGGTTGGCACCGCCATGACGTCCGAATCACCGCTGGGTGAAACGCTGAGCGATGAACACAAGCTGCGTTACAACTACCCGCAGGTGCGAGTCATTCCACC
>JBBRWF010000337.1:0-5415 GCA_038249405.1 Anaerolineales bacterium | reverse complement strand
CCACACTTTCGATGCCCAGGCGTTCGAGCCAGTCACCATACTGGCGAAACGTGGAAAGCAACTGGGGATAATCATCGATTGGCGCCAGGGTGGTTGGACTATGACGTCGGGGAAACCGCAGGGTAAAACCACCGGTAGATGGCACGATCTCAAACCACTTGAGGTAACCCGTGGATGGCACCATATAACCGTGATGGTAATCAACATGATCGCCCAAACGATACAGGGTGACATACGGCTTGCGCCGGTACTTCATCAAATGTACTTTGTCGTCATACCCCTGGCTGGCAAAAAAAGCAGAAGCCTCGGCGATGGCAGCTTCGCGGCGGTCAAATGGCAGATCTAACTCAACCAGGCGGCGCATTTCAGCTTCAACAGCTTGCAATTCTTCCGGGCTAAAAGGTCCGCGCCCGCGCACGTGACAATAATATCCGCCAGACGCTACCGAATGATCGATAAAAAGCGATGCATCCGGAAACAGCCCTGAAAAAGCTGCTTCCAACAAAAAAGTCAGCGAACGGCGGTAGATCCGTGAGCCATCCGAATCGGACATGGTGATAGGTTGGACTCGCGATTCCATGCTTACCGGGAAAGTCAATTCGTGCAGTTCCCCGTTCACCACCACACCCACTATCGGTGCAGGCAGTTCGGGCTGGATGGCAGCGAGAAACTCACCTGCAGTAGCACCGCGAGGTCCCAACAGCGTACGCCCATCCGGAAGGTGGATTTCGATTTGGTTGCTTTGCTCAACAAAGTGGATATCAGTCATGGGGGTTTTACAGCCTGGCCAGGAATTTTTGCGGGTTGCCTGCAAATTCAGTGATGGGAATTGAACCACCCGTGAGCGCCAACAGGGTTTCAGTCAACAGCCTGTTGACCGGGGTGGGTACACCGCAGCGTTCCCCAGCTCGCACAACCGCCCCATGTAAATACGTAATCTCGCTTCTACCACGTCCAGTATGTAAGTCGATATGGAAGGAAGGCATCTTGGCTCCACGCCCCGCACCAGCGGCTTTGCTGAGAAATGGCTTGGAGAGCCAGAGCGGCAAGTGGGTAGCCAGTGCCAAGGCACGCACCGGTGTGCCCGGTAAATCCACCACCTTAATGCCCTGGACACGCATCACCTGCAAGCATTCCCTCAACTGCGCAATCTCCAACCGGTACAGATCGGGATGAGCAAACACCTGCTCGGCGGTCATATCCAGAATGGCAGATGTAGGATTGGCCAGCAGATTGGTGAGCATTTTCGACCATTTCATGTCAGCCGCTTTCGGAAATAATTTTGCATTAAGGTAGGCTTCATCCAGGGCCTGCACCAGGATAGCAGCGAGCGGATGCCCGGCAGCCACGCCCACGCCGCGTAGTTTTTCAAGCACAATATCGCCTATCCCGCGCCGCCCAACGGCAGACGTAACTGTACCTGCAATGACCCGCTCAGTGCCAAGCAGTGCCGCCAGCGCAGGTTCATTATCCACACCATTCTGCAGGCATAAAACCGGGGGTAGTTGGCGTGCATAAAGCCGCATGCCTTCAATGGCAGGCGCAGTATCGTAAGATTTTAGCGCGAACAGCACCACGTCAAAAGGTCCAAACGTCAGGGCGTCTTCCAGCGAAGCGGCAAATTCCACTTGTGGGAGAGCCAGCTGGTATTCAGCCTGTCCTTTGCGGCGTGGATCAATACCCAGATTCAATTTCAAACCGGATTTGCTAAGTGCCTCGGCAGCCTGAAGCTGTTCGACAAAAACAACAAAGTGACCTGCCAATGCCAAAGACCCACCAATATAGGTGCCAATTGCCCCAGCGCCAAATGAAAGTATTTTCAACGTTTTCATATCTATTTAACCCCGAAAACGAGGATCACGTTGCAGGATGTGTCGCAGCCCTTCATCCAGTGAAACAGATGGACGGTAATTTAGCTTTTGAGCGGCGAGTTTCAAGTCGGCGCGCATCCGCGATACTCCGGCAGATGTCTTCGGATTGTAGATAACCTCCGCCTTGGAGCCCGTAACATCCTGCACGGTTCTCACCAATTCACGCACTGACGTTTCCACTCCGCTGCCGACATTAATCACAGCGCCATCCAGATTTGGCGCAGTAGAAGCCGCCACAAGTGCAGAAACGACATCATCCACATAAACATAATCGCGCGTCTGGCTGCCGTTTCCGTGAACCACGAGCGAACCATTGTGCATAGCCTGACGCAAAAAATTGGGGACTACCGGCGGATGCGAGGCAGGCAGATGCTGACCGGGTCCATAAGCATTAAACACCCGCAAGCTAACGGTCTCTATATTCCACAGATCGCCAATGGTATTGACGTAATATTCGGCTGCCAGCTTAGAAACTGCGTAAGGGGAGCGTGGATTCGGCTGCATGCTTTCCAACAGTGGTTGTTCGCCCTGGTCTCCGTAAATTGCCCCGGAAGAAACCAGCACTACCCGGCGCACACCCACGTCGCGCATGGCTTCCATCAGGCTGACCGTACCGCCTACATTCACGGCATTGTATTCGCGCGGATAAAGCACCGATTCAGGCACAGAAACGCGCGCAGCCAGGTGATAAACACAGTCCACTTCCTGCAGAAGTGTCCAGAGTTTCGGACGGTCATTTACATCTCCGCGAGTGAAGTGAACACCCGCGGATAATGCTTGCGGGTCACCGGTAGACAGATCATCAAGAGCACGTACTAGATGGCCCTCGCGCACAAGCATATTGGAGAGGGCAGATCCCAGGAAACCAGCGGCACCGGTGATAAGAAAGTTCATGAAGAGCAGACTCTTTCAAGGAAATAGGGTATTCGGATTATAGCATTAACAGTGGAATGAATAATCCACGCGTGTGCGAGATAAACCAGTAGGGTCAGGATGCTTTGAATAGTAGCAAAATACGCTGTTTCGCTTAGTCAAAGCAGCGTATTTTGCAGTACTAACCAGATAGAGCAGGTAAAGGTCTAGCGCGGTTTTTGTCGTGAGCGCGGAGCCAATCCATGCGGGGCATGGCGCTGCCCGGAACCAGCAGAAGGCCCGGGCCGTGATGGCTGCGTGGATACTCGTGAGGTAGGTGAATGGTGGGTGGGATGAATAACCGTAGCCGTTTTGGGAGGCGCAGGCAAGGTGTAATCAAAGTCCGCCAGGCTTTCACGCGATAGAGCGCTCCCCATGATTTTTTCCAGGGCGCGGATCATGTCGGTATCTTCGGGTGTGACCAGCGTAAAAGCATCCCCGCTGCGCTCTGCTCGACCGGTACGCCCGATACGGTGAATATAGGCATCGGCGGTATCCGGCATGTCGAAGTTGATCACATGCGAAATGCTTTCCACGTCCAGACCGCGTGCAGCGATATCAGTGGCAACCATCACCTGAAAGTGCCCGCTGCGAAAACCCGCCAGGGCGGCCTGGCGCTGGTTCTGCGAACGATTGCTATGCAAACTGGTTACCCTAAAACCAGCGTGCGCAATCTGTTTGGCAAGGCGCTCTGCACGATGCTTGGTGCGCGTAAAGATCAGCACAGAATCGGTATCGGTCTTTTTAAGCAGAGCCAGCATCAGGTTTGTCTTGAGGTGCGGGAGAACCGGGTAAAGTGCATGCGTCACAGTCTGCGCCGGGCGGCTAATCCCCAGGCTGATGCGCTGCGGATTGCTCAGGGTGCTGGAGGCTAGCTCCTCAATTTCTTTTGGAAAGGTTGCAGAGAAAAGCATGGTCTGGCGACGGGGAGGCACGGCCTTGATGATTTTTCTGACATCGGGCAAGAAGCCCATATCAAACATACGATCGGCTTCGTCGAGCACTAACACCTCAACACCGCCCAGCCGGGCGTAGTTTTGGCCGAGCAAGTCAAGCAGACGGCCAGGGCAGGCCACCAGGATTTCTACGCCTTCCCGCAAGGCTTTAACTTGCGGCGCAGGGCCTACACCACCGTAAATAACGGCGCTGCGAATCTGCGTGCCGAGAGAAAAAGCGCGGATGGTATCGTTGATCTGGTCAGCCAACTCACGTGTGGGGGTGACGACCAGGGCGCGGGTAACACGTCTCGGCCCATTGAGCAGCCGGTGCAAAATGGGCAGCACAAAGGCAGCGGTCTTACCGGTTCCGGTCTGAGCTGTACCGATTAAATCCCGGCCAGCCAACGCGGCGGGAATAGCGGCTTCTTGAATAGGCGTCGGCGCATCGTAGCCGGCGCGGTTGATGCTCGCCATCAGGCGAGAATCAAGGTCAAAATCTTTAAAATTCACTAAAGTTCCTTGTCTTCAGAAGTCAGGCAGGTGTTGGGGAGTCGAGCGAACGCTCAAAATAGAACATAGGCGGACTGCTGAGTTAATTAGATAGAGAGGGTGGAATCACCCTCACAAAGGATTATACCCCAACAACATGCACCAATATCAGTTTTTTTGCGATAAACCTGTAAATACACAAGGCTTTTCAGGCATGACCTCGGGGTTACAACCATAATCATTGGAAATTAATATCCAGGAAATCACGTATTAACCATCCATTTGCAGAACATTGACCGCCACAAGCGCACCTTTCAGGATTCGATCACTTTTGACGCCGAAGAAACTGGCTGCATCTGTTCGCTGGCCGGGTCGCGGCGGTGCGGGCAGCTATCCCAGATCTCCTGCGGATAAAACATTGCACAATATTCATTTCTCGTTGACTGCTTCTGTTGTATATAGCTCTATTTTAGAATTCTCACTGAAGCAGTTATAGTGCAACCCTGTGGCTGGCATAAGCCCGGAGTTATCCTTTTGTTTGATAATGCAAATTAGCAGCCCATGAATCTTTGAGGGCAGGGTTATTCACAATAAAACTTCTTTTTCCTGCTGTATGAGGGATAGAAGGGTGATTTTGTCGGTATACTTCAATCAATTACAATAAAAATGCGGCTTATTGCCTGCGGAGCTGATTCTGCCAGCGAAACATCCAGGACTGCCGGGTGACTTGGCAGTCCTGGATGTTCATTCCACCTCTAAAACAGCGATGTATAGTCCCAAGGCAGCCTCTCCTTTGACCGAATAATCAACTACAGTTTGACCGATTGCCCCCTTCTGGCCGATTCCTGGGCTGCCAGGGCGAAGCGCAGGATTTCGCGTCCCTGTTCGCCGGTGAGACTGGATGGCTCCCCTTTGAAATAGGCTTCGATAGAATGCCGGGTCGAGTTGATGAAGCTGTGCTCCCAACCGGCAGCGACATCGGAGAAAGTAAAGGTTTTCATATCCTTGTACATGACCACAGACGGCACATCCATCATCTTGCCATGCCCGCGTGTTATCCAGATGACACCTTTGGTGCCGGTAATTTCGATGCGGTCGTCTTGGGCGTAATGGTTGGTATCCACGATCATTTCGGGTGAATAGACCACTTCCAGCGAACCGAAACAGTTTCTTGGGAATTTCCGATACAGCCACAATCGGTAGTT
>JBBRWF010000336.1:0-5416 GCA_038249405.1 Anaerolineales bacterium | reverse complement strand
AGGTCGGGGGCTGGGGGTTCTTTCACTCCGCATGTTCCTGGCGGAGATGGTTAATAACGGGCAAGTAACACACCGTAAGTAAATACTCATCGTGGTTTATGCAATGGCTTCAAAGACAGTTTCACGAAAACCACGCGCGTGCCAGCAAAACCATTCCAGCCAGGGTCATTCTGGACAATGTAGTGAACGCTTCAAGCTTTGGAAAACGCTATTCGTATTGCCCAAGGCAAAGCAAGGTAAAATACCGCTCTATGCTGCGAAAAACCCGACTGACCCTGTTCTCGAAAATTCTGCTAAGCCTGCTGCTTGCTTTCAGCGCATGCGCACCGCTGCCGCCGTTACCGCCTCTCACTGCCGGTACACCCGAGCCCAGCGTGACACCCAGCCCCAGCTACACTCTGCTGACGCACCCCGATGGAGCCCTTTATGCTGGCGACCTGGTCAGCCTGGAGGTATTAAGCCCAACCGCCTTCATACCAATGGAGAAATCGATCAGTGTCAGCCTGGCAGGCAAGATACTGGATATCCAGAGATTCGCAGCATTTGGGGTGGGAAACCGGAGCCAGGTCACTTTTTACTGGCTGTGGGATACTCACGGCCTGCAGGCCGGAAGCTACACCCTTACATTTACAGTACTGCCCAAAGGCCAAAGCTGGGAAAAAACAGTTGAACTGCTCCCCGCCGCTGAGCGGCCCGTTTTAGAAACGAAAGCCCAGTGGAAAACCGCCGACAGCCTCTGCTGCTCCATTCATTACATCTCAGGAACAGACAGCGAGGTAGATATTGAAACGCTCAAGAGCATGCTCGACAGCCAGGCGGCGAATGTTGAACAACGTATGAGCGCGAAGTTCAATGGAAAAATCCCTTTCACATTGATACCGCGCACACTCGGACATGGCGGCTTTACCAGAGATGAAATTTACGTCTCTTACCTGCATCAGAATTACGCTGGAAGCTCAACCGCGCTGGTGACACATCACGAGATGGTGCACTGGCTCGACAGCCAGCTTGGCGGCGAACTACGTCCATCGATCATCACCGAGGGGTTGGCGGTTTACCTGAGCGATGGACATTTCAAAGTGGAACCCATCCTGCCGCGCGCTGCGGCGCTGATCGAATTGGGCTGGTTTCTGCCATTGCGCCAACTGACAGACTCTTTTTACACATCTCAGCACGAGATTGGCTATGCCGAAGCTGCGGCATTGGTCAGCTACCTGGTAAGCACCTACGGTTGGGATGAGTTTAATGCCATGTATCAGGATGTTCACCAGGCGGCATCCGGTTTCCAGTCAGATGCATTGGATGCGGCATTGCAAGCTCATTTCAAAATAACGCTGGAACAATTGGAGCAGGACTTTACCAATTTTTTGCGCCAGCAGCCCGTTGACGATGTCACGCGCACTGACTTGCGCCTGACGGTAGCTTTTTATGACACAGTCCGCCGCTACCAGCGCCAGCATGACCCTTCAGCCTATTTTTTGAACGCCTGGCTGCCGGATGTTATGGTCATGCGCCAACGGGGCATCGTAGCCGATTTTCTGCGGCACCCCACCACACAGCTCACCCGCCAGGTTGAAGCGCTTTTGGTGTCCGGGGATGCCAACCTGCGCGCGGCAGATTACGGAGCTGCAGAAGCAGACATCCGTGCAGCAAACCTGCTGCTGGATCTGGCAGGACGTTTTTCCCCATAAATATTTTACCGGGAAAAATCGACAGGTTGTACAACGCCGGGAGAATATCCAACCGCTAGCTAACAGGATTACTGATCATCCACTTGATTGAATCTTTTGCAAGCTGCGCAACCATGCCTTCCGCCATTTCTCCGGCTGACATGGTTACTTTGCCAGACCCGCCGCAGCGCGGGCATTCATACCAGTGGTGATCGCTCGTGTACCAGCCTCCATCACCATCACAACGAGAACAATCTTTCTTAATCATAGGATACACCTTTCCGGGGATAAGTATTTGCTCACCGCCTGCGGATAAATCCGCGCGGCTGCATAGCAAAGCCCATGAATGGGGCTTTAAAACAAGCGCAGAATTGTTTTAGCCCCATTTATTATTATCCCCGCAGCGTAGCGGAGCGGGATGGGGCGCTGTTTATAACTCAGGGCTCGCGATCTTTGCGCCCCCTTTGGGTCAGCCCCGAGCGATGCAAGCGAAAACAGGCATCGCGTGAGTAAATACAGGCACAAAACAGAACAAAAATTCTACCTGTATAGCAATTATAGAACAATATTTCTAAATGTCAACGGTTTTTACTCACGGGATACCTGGCTGCTCGTCAAAAATTTCACAAAAGATGATGAAAGATGTTTTTTTGCGAGGCACGCAGCGCGATACGATTTTCATTCGCTGCGCAACAAAATTTATGATGTTTTTCACCATTTGAACTATTTGTGAGCAAATAAAAAATGGCCTCCATACGGAGGCCATTTGAGCTCTTGATCGAAGTACAGTTAGGGACAGGCGGAACCGCTAAACATGAAGGGCAGGAGTTTGCACCATAATGCGTTTGAATCGATGTAGTAGAGCACACCACCGCAGGTACACAGCAAGCACAGCACTATCAGTACAATAATGATAATAGCGACTTTTGAGCCGCCTGCTTTTTGCGGCGCCGGGGTGCCAAAAGAGCTGGGGCTGGATGGAACCTGCCCGGCGTACATCGGCGCTTGTACGGGGGATGATGGCACAGCCTGTACGGCTGGCCTGGGAGCGGGGGCCACAGGAAACGGCATGGGCACCACAGGCGGATGCCCGGTGGACATCATCGTGGCATTCGGGTCAACCTGAACCACAGATTCAAAAAGCAGGCTGATCTGTTCACCCAGCGAAATGATTTGTCCGGGTTGCAAAATGTGCTGCCCGGTCAACCGCTGGCCATCCACAAAAGTACCATTCGTGGAACCCAGGTCGCTAACAATCATCTTGCCGCCCTGAAGAACAAATTGGGTATGCTTGCGCGATACCTCGGCATCGTTGATAATGATATTGTTTCCGGCCTCACGGCCGATGGTGAGTACTTCCCCTTCCAGAAGAAAGACTTTGCCGGGGGTTGGCCCTGAATGCATTACAAGTTGATATTGAGCAGCCATTTTTCCTCCAAAAATTCGATGAATTGATCCGTGTTTTAGTGTAATGATTTTGGTCTGAAATGTCAAATACCTATTTGGGCTATTTTGTGTTTTCCACAACCATTCCTCTCTGTTTGCATACCCGGCCAGTCCCTCAGACAGGAAAAGTGACGCTTTGCGCCGCAGCATTGAAAATGTTATCACCGCACAAGATTTGTGGTAAAAAAGGTTTTGATCCTTTTATAACGCTCCCTCAAATGTACTAAGAAACCGAAGGAACTTTTGTATGACTCTGATTTTAATTTTTCTAGGCTGGTTCATTTTGAGCAGCATGTGGAGATTTTTGCCCGTAATTGAGCCGCTGCGCCAGTTTGCCGTGTTCAACTTGCCGCGCCGCAGGACAACCGCGATGATGAGCGGAGCGCTGGCCCTGTTGACCGGGGCCTCTTTTGCTGGTATGGATAGCCAGTTACAGTATTGTCATGCTCACAACTTATGATGCCCATGCCGCTTCGGGCGTAACCCCGGCGCAGGCATCTGCCAGTATTCTCTCGATCACGGCTGAGGTTACGCTGCGCCAGTTTTTGCCGAGCGCCGCCTGCTTGAGCCCAGATGCCGGGGTGTGTGCAATCGCCGATCAGGCCGCACAACCCGGGCGGATGAAGGGAATGCTGCCAATCATCTGCCCGGCTTCTTTGATCCCGGCAATGGCGGCAATTTTTGTGTTCTGGAAGTTGCCTGCACTTCCTGCGGCTAATAACGCAAGCTAATCCATACTGAATTGTCTGTTTATCGGAAATGCCGCCGATAAGAGGAGCCCAACCATGACTTGCTATCGCTTTTTTGCGCTCGGATTGGTCTTTGGCCTGCTGGCCGCCTGCGCGCCAGGCACACCAACTATAGAAAACACCGCCGCGCCAACTTCAACCCGGCTGGCAATCTCGACCAAAACCCCTGCGCCCACCCATACCGAAATGCCAGGCGTTACCCCAACCCCAACCTTTCCCCGGGGTCTTTTCGATACGCTTCCAGCCCTGAAACCCATTTCAGGAGATAATCCCGAAAATTTGATCCAGGTTGCCAGTGTTGACAGCGCGCAGATTTCCAATGTTTTTTTAACCGACCTGCAAGATCAAATAGTTTTCCACAACGCGGTAGGCGTCCAGCCCATTCTTTCCGAAAATTTCGCTCCAGGAGCTTTTGTACCCCTATCCGCCAGCGCGTTTGAAAGCGCTATTTCGCCTAACGGCCTGCTGGCGGCAGAGCTTGTTGCCGGGAAACAAAAGGCTTTCGATGGGGAGTTGGTTGTCACAGACCTATCCAGCGGGAAAGCCATTTGCTCGTTTTCCCCGATCTACGTCACACAAACACGGAATCTAACATTTCACTTTAATCACGCATTGTCCTTCTCACGGGGAGAAAACGGGAATTACGAGCTGACCATCTGGAATTTGGACAACTGCCACGAAGTTTTTGATCAAAAAACCGAGCAACCCGTTTATGCCGTTTCGCAGGATGGACTATCTGTTGCGATTGGTGACGGGGATAAGGTGTACATCCATAGCATCAGCAGCGGTCAAAAAACTCTTTTAACTGAAACGAGCAACTTGCGCGGAGTATATTTCCTTCCATACGAAAAATACATCCTGGTTACATCCCAGGCCGGAAATGCAATTTTCAACCTGCAAAACGGCGAGAAACTTTATAACTTTCCAAGAAATATGGGAAATTATTATTCGAGTTATCATACGAGCGAAGACGGCAAGTGGCTCATCATTTCAGGAGTTGACCAGAATTGCGCACTTAACATGCAGACAAACCGTCTTTACAACATACTGGGTGATTATGTTGGAAGAGGCTCGGCCATTGTGGAGAATGGGTATATTGTGACGAAGGATTACATCTGGTCTCTTGATCGCTACAGCATTATTACCTACATTCAAAAATACGGTGAATCACTGGCAGACATGCAGTTCACCATCTCCGCGGATGGAACCCGCGCGGCGATCAGCTCCACACATGATCCTTACTTCGTGGATATTTTGGATCTGACCAATGGAAAGGTTCTTTTCACGATAGCTGGCTTTCACAATCCCCGACCCCTACCAGACAAACTGGGTTTCATCGCTACAGGGAAAGGCAAGACCGGTTTCTTTACCTATTCCAGCGAACAACCGACCAGGGTGATTGATTTACATTGTCCGGGGACAGATTAAATAGCGGGATTTACGGGTTTACGGCTTGAATAAATGGAGCCAGCCGGTAAGGGAGATTGTGCAGGTCGAGCCAAAGAGCTCGGCTTTTTTATACCTGAAGCAGGTTTGAGTCTCAGCGGTTCT
>JBBRWF010000335.1:0-5426 GCA_038249405.1 Anaerolineales bacterium | reverse complement strand
GACCTATAATGAAAGTATCATTTTCCGGACTGATACCAGTTGCCTCTCCACGTATGTTGTTGGACAGGCGTTGGACGCTCAAAATAAGCCGGTGGTTGGGCTGCAGGTCAAAATGGGTGGCAGTGTGCCCGGCAAGACCTTTGTCCCGGCCCTGACCACGTTGACCGGGATTTCACCGGTCTATGGTCAAAGCGGCTTTGAATTTGATCTAAAGATTGCGCCTGTGGCTGCCAATAATTCCTTGTGGGTGCAGTTACTCGATCAATCTGGCGCACCCCTCTCTGAACAATTTAAGTTCAGCACCTATGCCGATTGTAAAAAGAACTTAATGTTTGTGCGCTTCCAGCAAAAATAATCAGTTACCATTACCAACAAAAAAACGACCTCGCCGAGGTCGTTTTTTTGTTGGTAATAGATTTTCTACTCTACCGCCACATTCCAGTGGTTATATCTTTCAATTTTCCCATGCACTACATCGTTGAATAATTCGCGCAGCCTGGCAGTGATCGGTCCCATTTTTCCATCACCGACCGCTCGGTGATCCACTTTCGCGATGACCATCACCTGGGCGGCGGTGCCCGTTAGGAACAGTTCTTCGCACACAAACGTCTCAGTACGGTCTATGGAACGTTCCATTACATTCAGGCCAAGTTCGTTTTTGGCAAGTTCAATCACAGTCCGGCGCGTGATGCCTTCCAGGATATTGTCATACACTGGCGGGGTGATCAAAACTCCATCCCGCACCATGAAGACATTCATGGCCGTCCCTTCAGATATGTGCCCGTTCTGATCCAATACCAGGGCTTCATCAAACCCGGCCCGAATGGCGTCTGTCTTGATCAGTGCGGAATTTGCATACGCGCCGCTGATCTTGCCGCGTGCCGGGATCACGTTATCATCGATTCTTCGCCAGGATGAGATTGTCACATGCGCGCCGTCCTCGTTTTTGCCGTACGCGCCAAATGGCACCGCAAAAATGGTCACTTCATCGCGCAAATCGTGCAGGCGCACGCCAATTCCGGCATCTGCCTTGTAACAAAGCGGGCGCACGTAAACATCCTGCTGCCAGCCGTCCAGTTTAAGCAAGTCATTGGTGATCTGTGTCAGGCTTTCGGGCGAGTGTGGCAGAGTCATAGCGAGTATTTTGGATGAGTGCAAAAAGCGTTTGAAGTGATCCATCGGGCGGAATACAAATAATTTCTTTTTCTCCGCGTTCCAATAGCCGCGTAAACCTCCAAATGCAGCCGTGCCGTAATTCAAGCCATGTGTGGCAACACTTACTTTTGCATCACCGAATGGGACAATTTTGCCTTCAAAATATGCGTGTTGGGTTTGTTCCATATCTGGGTTCTCCGCCAAAACAATTTGATCTTGCCTTGCCCTCAAATTATACCCGAGGCACGTGTATTCTTGGTGCGCGGAAAACGCGCCCGGCAGAGTTGGTATTGACAAAAATCACAACTTTGGTAAAATTAATTCCATAGTTATCTAATTAGATTGACAGAAGGTGAAATATGGAACAATCTGAAATGCTGGAATTCGTAAAAGCGCTCTCGGACGTTGATCGTCTGCGTGTTTTGGGCGTGCTGGCCTGTAAATCCGCTGCTGCTGATGAGATTGCCCGGGACCTGGATATGCAATTGCGCGAGGTGTTTCAGCAACTGGCGATGCTGGAGCATGGCGGTGTTGCTATGAAACAGGGGCAGGTCTGGTCCTTGAACGAGAAAAATGTCGAGAATATCTCTCGCCGTCAGTTTCAAGGGCTTTCCCGCGAGGCGTATACGCCGTCGCCTGATTTAAGTGAAAAACCTCGCAAAGTGCTTGCCGCATATCTTAACCCTGATGGCACCATCCGGCAGCTTCCTCACGAACCGGCTAAATTGCAGGTGATCCTCGATTATCTCCTGCAGGCTTTTACGCCAGGCGTAATCTATACAGAAAAGCAGGTCAATGAGATCATCCGCCGCTTTCATCTGGATACCGCTGGTCTGCGGCGCGACATGATCGACCGCGGCATGTTGCAACGCAAAAGTGACGGGTCTCAGTACTGGCGGCCGGTATGAATGAAAATACCGAACTTGTCGTTGTTTTTAAAGCCCTGGCCGATGCCAGCCGTTTGAAAATTGTAGGCTTGTTGGCGCAGCAATCCTATACTGTGGAACAATTGGCCGCAATGCTGGGGCTAAAAGCCTCCACGATTTCGCATCATCTCTCCAAGTTATCCGAGGTCGGGCTGGTTTCGGCCAGGGCCGAAGGTTATTACAGCGTTTACCGCCTGGAAAAGGATGCCATTAGCAGCAGCATGCAGCGCATCTTTTCCAGCGAGCAGATTTCATCGGTAACTGCCGGGGTTGACCTGGATGCTTTCGATCGAAAAGTTATCAAAGATTTCAGTACAGCCGATGGGCAATTAAAAACCATCCCCGCGCAGCGTAAAAAAATGGAAGTCATCCTGCGTTATGTCGTCAAGGCTTTTGAACCTGGCACCCGTTATAGCGAAAAGCAAGTCAATGAAATGCTGGCTCACTTCCATAAGGATACGGCAACGTTGCGGCGTGAGCTGGTAGGCTATGGCCTGATGCAGCGCGAAGGCGGAGGTGGGCAGTATTGGCGTACAGATGCGGAAAAAGTTGAGTGAGAATCAAAGAGGGCGCAGCCTGGCTGCGCCCTCTTTATAATTTTGCTTATTTTCTCGGGTGTACTGAAAAAATTTCGTTTCCTGTGAACATCCTGGCCAGGGGTTCTGCCTCCAGCGCCATCACCTTGCTGTTGGCAAAATAATCAAAGTTAAATTCGGTGACATCCCCGGCTTTTTTGCCTGGAACCGGCATCAGTCGTGCCGTTAGTGGTTTACGCTGGCGTAAAGCCAGTGCGCATATATCCAGCAAAAGCGCCGAGATTTGTGCAGCCGTCACATCACCTGGAATCGGGATTGTATCCAGCCCGCTGCCGCAAACCGCGGAATACATCAGCAAATCTTTAACGGTCAGCGTGTTTTCACCTGCCCGCTTTGCCAGAACTGAATCCTCCAAAACTGGCATCATTAATCCGCTGAAACCGGCGCGTGGAAAATCTGCCCGGTCAATGGTATCCGTTAATATACAGGCAGCCGCCAGTGAACCATGTAGTCCAATTTTGGGTGCGCCCAGTTTTTCGAAGGCTGCTCCAATCGATACGGCTTCCGCCGGAAAAGGCGCAAGTGAAAAATCAATCCCGCCAAAGCGCACATTAAATCGAAACTTGAGAGGTTCGGCAGCATAGACCAGTTTGCGAGCGTGGTTTTCCAGTTCATCGATCAGTTTCTTGCGGCCTTCTTCCACTGTTTTCGCATTGGAAAAAGCGTCCACGGCCAGGTCGGCAGCTTCTATCGCCAGTGCAAAGGTGGTCTGGTCAGAATCATGGTACGCAGCTGGGAAGAACGGCCCGCCTGCTGGCACATTTGCCAGGGCCGCAAAGCGTAGGTTGGCAAAACCATCCGGTGAAATGGTGGCGTTGCGGATGATGATTTCAGCGCAGGCGCGTATGGAAGAAAGATATATGCCATCGTGCGCCGAGGCCATCAGTCCGCTGAAGAAAATATTTTTAGAGGCCGCGATTGCATCCGGGATCATTTCATAGCTTTCCGGCACATCGGGCAGCGCCGGGCCCAGCGAAGCATAGTCAATGCCATTTGCAGCAATTGAATTGCTCAGACGTTGCGCAAAACGCGGCGTCAGGCTGATTGCATCAGCGCCCAGCAGGTTGGGGAAGGGTACGCTGGCGATACGCGTTGTTTGAACTTCATAACCAGCTGCTTCAAATGCCGAGCGTGCTGTTGATAAAAACCTGCCAGCCTCCTGGATGCGATCTTCCTTGAGCGGCCAACCAACATTCATGAAGTAAGTAATGGAACGGATTTTCATAAAGCCTCGTTTCTCTGCCGGACAACCTCAAACATGAGTACCGCCCCGGCCACGCCTGCGTTGATTGATTCTATTTTACCCGGCATTGGAATATTAACGACAATATTCGCCATGTTTCGGGCAGGTTCGCTTGCGCCGTCGGCCTCTCCGCCCACAATCAGGGCCAGCGGCTGGCGTAAATCGGCCTTCCAACACGAAACCTGTCCCTGGGCTTCAGCCAGGAAGATGGTTGTGCCGCTTAGGTGCTCACTAATTTGCTGCCAGTCGATGCTGCAAACGGGCATTCGGAAGTGCGCGCCCATTCCTGCACGCACAACTTTGGGCGCAAATGGGTCAACCGTTTCAGGTGGAATGAAAACTGCCTGAACGCCTGCCGCTGCCGCCGTGCGTATCAGTGTTCCCAGGTTTCCTGGGTCGCGGATTTGATCTGTGATTAAAACAAAATTCAATTCAGGCGGGATAGGCAGATTCACCAGCTTGAGTACCGCCACGATGCCTTGCGTTGTTTCAGTCTCGCTTACACTGCGCAGTAATTCTGGTTTTACCTCTTCTACATCTGCGCCGCTTTCAATAATCTGTTCAATCAGTTTCTTCCCGCGCTTGGATGTCCCTGCGCTGTACAGAACAAATTGAAAAGGCCAGCCCGCTGTAAAGGCATCTTCCACCAGGCGTACACCTTCTGCCAAAAAAGCCTCGGCCTCGTATCGGTCCTTTGACCGGCCAGCCAGTGCGCGGATCAATTTTAATTTGGCGTTATGTGGCGATGTAATCATCGGTTATTGAGTTTTCCCTGTAAATACCATTTTCATATAGGACTATTGTACACTCTGATATTCTGCGCGTGGTCACAATTTGTGGATTGTGAGTAAGAAAAAATTCGCTATTTATTACCATTCCGGGTATAAAATGATGATATGTCCGCACTTCCGTTTTTACGCAGGCGTCGCGAGCGTCGTTCAGCACAGCGCCAGCGTTCGCAAGGCCGTTTTACCCGTGGAATAATCGCCCTGGGATCCTTGTTGGCGATTACCCTTGGGCTGTTAATCATCGCCGCCGCCTTGTCCTACGCTTCTATTACTGCAGATCTGCCTTCGTTGGACCTGCTTTCTGAACTCCTTGACCCTGCTGGCGGAAGTTTACTCCAACCTACCCGCATTTATGACCGCAGCGGTACTCACCTGCTGGCAACCCTGGCAGCTTATGAAGGGCCGCGCGTTTATATACCGATAAACTCTACGAATGCCAATCACCTGCCTGATGTGCTTGTGCGTGCCACAGTCGCGCTGGCTGACCCGCAGTTTTGGAAACACCCTGGCTGTCAATGGAATGGGCTGACCAATCCGGGCCAGCATCCTGGCCTTGCTCAAAAACTAGTCTCGGACCTGCTGCTTTGGGATGAACCCCTCGGCCTGCGTCGATCCATTCGCGAGTGTATTCTCGCCGCACAGATAACATCCCATTTCGGGCGGGAAAAGATCCTTGAATGGTATTTGAACAGCACTGATTATGGTCACTTTGCCTATG
>JBBRWF010000334.1:0-5430 GCA_038249405.1 Anaerolineales bacterium | reverse complement strand
GAACAAATTTTCAACCTGGACAGACCTTCCAAAAGACTTGGACACTTAAGAATGGTGGCAACAGCGCATGGGGCAAGGACTTCACCCTGGTAAGGACTTCCTCCACTCCGGCTAATGAAGCGCTTGGCAGCCTGGAGAAGATTCCACTCTCCAAAGAAGTAAAATCCGCAGAGACCATTCAAATTGGAGTTGATCTTGTTGCTCCAAAACAAAACGGTCAATACACTGTTTACTACCAACTTCAAGATGAGACTGGTTCACCAATACCCAACAGCCAGGTCTGGGTAACCATCACTGTTGGAAACATTCCTTTATCAAATCCGGGAGGCGTCATCGCCCAGCTTATAAGCACATCAATGCAAGATAGCGAATTTACAATCTATTTCTGTATGCGGCTTCCAGACGGACGTCAATGGTATCCCTGGAATGTGATCCTGTCCGCCGATCAACAAAAATACTCCCCAAGTGGCAGCCGCATTGATCCTGTTGGAGCGACGACAGCTAATAAATGCTTCAGCTTTAGTTTCCCAGTTTCAATTTCTTCGGGTACGGCTTATCAGTTATCGCTCGAAAAAGTTGAATTACCACCGGAAGTACATCAGGCTGAAAATTGTGCCTACGCTCAGACAACGTTGCGGCCAGCGTACCCGGGATTAGATTTCCAATATGCCGGGCCTGTTTCTTGGTATACCGATCTAGTTTTGCCATCCGGTATGACCAAAGAACTGGCAGATCAATTGATTTTGGATGCGATGTCCAGCTCGATTTATGGTCCATGGATATTAAACGGGATTGCTCCCTAACTTCCTCATATCTAAAAATTGTATTACACAAACTAGTCTCTCAATTTACGGGACAGGCTGCAACCAGAACCGGATTTCATCCTTGAGCCAGGGCAACGGAATTACCTGGCAGGAATCCAGATTAACCAGGGTAGGGATCGTTCTCGGATTGAGAAAGTCATCCTGGGATATGCTGAATGACAGCCATTTTCCATCTGGCGACCAGCGCGGGTTGCTTGTCCAGTGATAATCCAACTGAACCAGCAAACGGCTCTCTGAACCATCCAACCGGGCGATGTAAATTCCAGAGGCCATTTTTCCGATGACTTTATCGAGGTAAGCAATCCACTGACCATCCGGGGAAAGAGCCGGGATGGAGGTTTGCCCGCGCGTGGTCAGTACGGGTTGGGTTGCGCCGCTGGTGCTATCGATCAACTTGATCACGTCCCCTTGGTTTGTTTCACTGACCGTGATGAGCAGTCTCTGGTTGTCTGGCATCCAACTTGCAACGGTAACATTCCCCGTGCCGCCAGTGATCTGGTGGCGGTTTTCTCCATTCGCATCCATCACGATAATGCTTTCGGGTTGATCCGGGTTTTGATAAGCAATCCGGCGGCCATCCGCGGACCAGGCAACTGGCAGGGTTGGGACATTTAGTGCGGATATTGTCCCGCTGGCAGGGTTATAGGATGTAGGCTGGTTATTCTCATTCCAATACACAATCGTTCCGTTTGGCCCAGGCTGCGCGGCATTCCCAAAAGCAATGGGTTGTTCCTGGCCGCTATCCAGGTTGGCGATAAACATGGATGGGTCCGGCGACAGCGCGCCGCGCATCAACAAGACTTTTCCACTCAAACCGACAGGAAGTGAGATGGAACCAGTCAGGGCTTGCTGCCATTTTTCATAGGTGACACAGGCTGTAGGCACGACAAAAGGCATTGCGCCAGGCTCGGCGGGTGGGTTCCAGGTTACCTGCC
Source organism: Anaerolineales bacterium (assembly GCA_038249405.1). Lineage (GTDB taxonomy): Bacteria > Chloroflexota > Anaerolineae > Anaerolineales > Villigracilaceae > UBA5195. Next base: position 3,671 of record JBBRWF010000334.1, on the reverse strand, counting down.
AACTGCCGTTAAGCACTGCGCTGCGCACAGTCAATAGAATTGGGCCGGTAAACTGACCATCGCTCAAGGCGTAGACTTTCATGACGCCGTTTTCATCCTGCGGCGAAGCCCCGCCGCCGCTCGCGCCATTTCCGCCGGTAATTCCGCTTTCCAGACTGAGTGGGATGCCTTGCAGGACCGGATCCGCTGTAAGAGAAAACTCAAAACCACGCAGATCTCCTTGCTGAATAAATCTCGCTTTTTGAAGGTTGGCTTGATAACCCAAAATATCGAGCTGTTGGTCGATCTGCCATTCCTGCCCTATTTGTGGATTTTGGCCGGGATCGAAGCTGAAGGTGTAGGGCTGGCTGAATTGGATAGCAGCGCTGCTCATGCTAAGCGTCAGCGTGGCTGACAGCGCTTTGCCATAAACTCGGTAGGCCCATTCATTGGGCTGAGGATTGCTGATGCCAATCTCGGAAAAATCGGCTGGTTCGAGCGGGATTTCCACGCCATTGGAGTCGCGCAGCCTGGCATCCCAACCGCCCAAGCCAAGATCAGTAAAACGTGGGTCATTCCAAATGGTTTTGCCAATCAGGTAGTAACCATCTTCGAGCGGGATGACTTTCTCTATCAAGAGCGAAATATCCAGCCCGCCATTGGCGTGAGGGGCGCTGGTCATGATATCAGCCGGGTTGAAGCTGATCTGCCAGGGATGGCGCACTTCCAGATAACTGGCCTCGATGGTCAACGGGGCAATGATCTTCCCGTTCAGCAGCCCAACCGAGTGGAGTTTCCCGTCTGCATCCAGCCCGGAATGGCCGCTGGTGCCGGTTCCATCCGCTGAAAAACCGGATTTCACGGCCAGATAGATCGATTGAATGGCCGGGTCTGCGGCGATGGAGAAATCAAATCCGATCATGTCATCCGGGTTGAAGCGCATCCATTCCTGCTTGTTCAGTTCAGTGCTGGAGATGAAACTGGCCGTCTCGATTTGCAGTGGAAAGCCAGCCACTTCAAGTTTCTGGTTGACCGGCCAGCTTTGTCCGACCTGAGGATTTAAACCTGGATCAAAGGTAAACTGGGGTAGCTTTGGTAAATTGGCGCCTTTCCAATCCAGATTGATCCCTGCCCAGGCAAGGTTTAGCGTGAGGGGCGGGGTAAATGTCTCGTCTGCCAGGCTAAAGCCCATGACGGTGCGGTTGGGCGCGCTGCTGGAAGGGTATGTATCACTCAAGGGCAGAAGATTGATCTTTTTTCCTTTGGCATCGACCAACGAGATAGATTGAAGCTGGTTGGTGCCGACACCAACAAAGGTTTTGTCATCCCACTGGATGCTGGTCATCAGGATATAGCCGCGATCGGTGCGCGTGAGGGAATCGATATTGAAGCTGATCCCCAGGAATGGGTCGGAAGTCAGTTTTGTGATCGGCGCGGAAGTTGGCGTAACTGGCAGAGATGTAGCCAGTTCAATCACCGGCACCACTGTCAAGTTTGGCGCAGCGGGCATAAAACGCAGCGGGATCTCCCAGTTTTCCGGGGCTTTGCCGGGAGCGACATCCATGAGACAGTGCAGGCGAAACTTTGCGGCATATACGCCAGCGGGAATGGGCGGCAAGGTCATGCGGCTCTCCACCTGACTACCTTCTCCGCCGGTGATCTTGAGTTCGGTTCCATCTGGAAGCAGCAGGCTGGGCGCGCTTGGGTTGCAGGCTGCCGCGCTTTCACTTTTTGGCCGCGCTTCAGCCGGGATACCCGTTGTCTGATAAACCAGGACGGTTTTTTCGGCAGTAATCGTGAGCTGGGTCACCGTGACGGTGATCCCGTCGCGGGTCAGCGAAACCGGCTCAGTCAGCACGCGGATCGGCGCACCCTGCTCCACCAGTCCCACGCCAGGAATATAACCGAGTGAGCGTCCAACTGCGTAGGCCACACCGGTCAGCAAGCCAAGCGCCAGCAGAACGAATAAAATCATCAGCGCGGGTTTCGCGCGCAGGGTTTGCATAAAGGTTCTCCTTGAACCGCCGGGCAGTTCATAACGCGCCGCGATCTGCGGAAGCAGGTTGGTGTCGTCAGGGATAAAGTCCGCCGCAACGGCATCCAGAATGCGCGAAGTCTCGTTTGGGTTCATTCCATACTCCTATCGCCACTGAGTAGTTTCCTCAGCCGTTCGCGGGCTGCGTTCAGCAGCCATTTGACCGTGCCGGGGGCCGCGTTCAGGCTGACGGCCATCTCTTTTTCGCTCATTTCAAGATAGTAACGCATGACCACTGCCGCGCGCTGGCGGGGTGAAAGAGCGTCCAGCGCCTGCAGGATTTCCTGTTTGAGAGTGTTGAACCCGGCTTCGGCCTCCACCGTTATGGCGTGTTGAAGCAAGCCTTCAACCGACTCGAGCCCATCCGGCAATGGCTGGTGTTTGGATTCCTTCAGCGCCACATCCATAGCAGCGTTGACCACACTTTTGAGCAGGTACGGGCCGAAGAGGCGGTTCTCGTCAAAACGTTGAATGCGCTGAAAGACGCGGAGAAAGGTTTCCTGCGCCACATCTTCGGCGGTTTGCTCATCCCGCACGATCAAGAACGCCGCGCGAATAGCCTTTACCTGGTAGCGGCTGACCAAACTCTCCAGCCCGCCAATGTCACCGTTTTTCAGGCGGTGAATGGCTTGTATGTCATCATCCATGTACTGCTCCAATGGTTTGCGAGTCTCACACTATTAATACGGGATTGTATGCTAAAAGGTTGGGGGGAATGTCGTTCCATCTCAAGTTAGGCGGTTTTTTTGAAATATTGTTTCTACAACCATCACCTACTAAACGACCTCACCTGCCCGGTCCCCGTCTCTTCCACGATCACTTCGGGCACAATCGACGGAAATAGCGCCGAGATATCCGCACCCACCGCCACATAGACCGTATCCTGGGCATCGTTGATCCGGATGGATGTCACCTGCGGATAGATCTTCAACCCTCCAAGATAATCATTGTTCATATTGGCGTATTGCTGCGCCCAGGCGTAGGTCTGCGACGTGGGATGCAGTTCACCCTGAGCAATGAAAGTGCGCTGGTTTATCTCCACCGATGCGGCTACGGCGGCAGCATCGGCTGCCTTGCCAATCTCTTGGCGGGCATATAAATAGCGTCCCACGTCAAAACCCAATGCAAACAGTGGCAGCACCACCACGCCGATGAACAACGCCCAAAAAGTAGATGAATACGCCCTGCGATCTCTTAGCATGGCTACCAGCCTTCCTGGCGAAAGGTTGATTCGGCCTTGAGCTTGAACGGCCCGCTCGGCAGTCCAGGGAAAAGAACCGCCAGCGAGCCGAAGAAATTGGGGACTTCACCGGTGACCCGGATTTTCAAGCTGCTGCCAGTTCTCCCGCCCGGAGCCAGGATCTCAACCTGCGAATTTTGCACCACCGAAACGTTCTGCATGGCGGCCTTGGCTTCTCGCACAGCCCAACAGGGTGCGCAGGTCTGGGCGACACTGCCCATGCGTGCGCCATGCCTGGCGGCAGCCTGAACAGATTGCTGCCCGAACACCACCAGACCAAGGTTGGTCATGGCCAGCATGACCAGGATCGCAATCGGGAAGGTCATGGCGGCTTCGACCATCTCGATTGCCCGGCGGTCTTTAAGAAAACGAAACATGATTGCATCTCCTGAATGAATTGCCTGTCTCCGCGCTTCT
>JBBRWF010000333.1:0-5433 GCA_038249405.1 Anaerolineales bacterium | reverse complement strand
TCATGGGCATCTTCAGCGCCTCTAACCGCGCCCTGGCCCGCGAAGCGTTGGACTGCGTCCTGCGCCGGGTCACCTTCCGCCCGTGCAATACCGGCTTCGACGAAAAAATGAAAGCCAAAATCCTGGGCAGCCTGATCACCCGTTCCGAGACCGCCGCCCGCATCGTCAGCAAGAACTTCGAAGTGTTTGCCTGGCTCTTCTTTGCCGTAGGCCTGCTCAGCCTTGGATATGCCGTGCGCGGCCTGTTCCTGTATTACACCACCGGCAACTGCAACGGCTTGAACTCGAGCGGTTTTTGCGTGTTCGACCCTACCGGCAAGAACAACCAGGTTTCGGCCTCTTCGTCCGGCTGCAAGGTGCCGGTTTCGGCCGGCGGCGTACTGACCCTTCAAGACGTGGACCTAAGCGGCCTGCCGGTGCGCAGTCCCAACAGCCCGGACAAGATCGTCATGATCGGCTGTTACCACTGCTCGTACACCCGCGAAACCTACCCGGTCATCCGCGACCTGGCCAAACACTTCAACGCCAGCCTGACCTACTCGAACGTCCCGGTCAAAGAGCCCGACGATTCGTACACCAAGCTGGGCTACTGCGTCAACCTGGCCGCCCCGGACAAGTATTGGCAGCTCAACGACCTGCTCTTCAGCAGCGACCTACCTGACGAGAAACTGCCGGCCGCCACCCCCGCCGACCTGTCCGGCGCGCAGCCCGCGGCCGCCGTCAGCGACCCGCTCGTCCAACAGATTTTGGGTCAGCTCGGCCTGGACCCCGCTCAGATCAACGCCTGCATCACCGCGCCCGATACCGACGCGGTCGTGAAAAAACAAATCGCAGAGATGGATAAGACCGGTTACTACGGCACCCCGACCGTCTTTATCAATGACAACGTCTCGGTCGGCCCCAAGCCCTACCGCGTCTACGCCATTCTGCTCAAGGGCTTGTTTTACTGGCTGGCAAAATAATCTGATCACTAGATGGGTATCGGGGCTCGGATGGTTCGGTAGGTCGCTCATAAAAGAGGTTTCTCCATGCGCAGATCTGCTAAAAACGGCTATGCGCATCATTATCGCCGTAATATCATCGACTTTGGGATCAGCGGCCAGACCGCCGACCTGCGGGAAACGATCGAGCGGGAGATATGCGAATCGAGCCCAGTCATACAAATGAATGTGCCTTTGATGGTATAAATGGAAATCGCCCGCCTCAGCAGGGATAAGTTCAATCGAAATAGGAGACAAAAATGGATGAGAAAACGAAAATAGGAATCATCATTTGTAACCGTTATCGTACTTGCGCCGGCGGAAAATGCCTGCGGGCATTGCGGACACGGGAAGGCGCATTCAGTATCTATGCTGATTCAGACGTGGAACTGGTCGGATACACCACCTGTGACGGCTGCCCTGGTGGAAATATCGAATATACGGGTGAAGAAATGGTTAAGAACGGCGCGCAGGTGATCCATCTGGCCACTGGTCTGCTGGTAGGATACCCGCCTTGCCCTTACATCGAGACCTTTAAAAGCTTCCTTGAAAAACGCTACAACGTCAAAGTCGTCCTGGGTACGCATCCCATCCCTCAAAAATATCTGGACATGCATACACAACTTGGAACCTGGGAAGATCCCTGCTGGCAGTCTCGCCTGGCGGCGACCCTGACAGATGAGAATACACGCAAAAACTACAACTAAACCAAGTTGATTCATGATCGGATTCGGTTCGGAGCGGTTTCAAACTCCCCTCCGCTTCCCCTTTTGTGGGCGTTCCTACAGTCGCGAATTTATCGATTCATACACCCAGGAAAATCTTTGAAAACCTATTTTGATTGTTATCCGTGTTTTTTGCAGCAGGCGTTAAGAGCAGCACGGCTTAGCGGAGCAGATGAAGCTCAGCGGTATTCCATCTTGCAGCAGACCCTGGCACTGTTGCAGAGCTCTCCAGCGGGTGCAAATCCGCCCGAAATTGTGTATGAAATATACCGAATTGTACGCGCTGTGGTTGGCATACAGGACCCTTACCTTGCCATCAAAAAGGCGAGTACGCTGGAAGCCATGGCGTTGTATCCAAAATTGAAAGCTATGGTAAATCAAAGCGAAGATCCCTTAGCGTTGGCCTTGCGCTTAAGTATTGCCGGTAATATTATTGATTTTGGGGTGAGCGACCAGGTCGACGATCTTTGGGAAACGGTGGAACGAGTCGTCCAACAACCTTACGCCATCGATGACAGCGCCGTATTAAAGGCACGCATGAAAACCGCTGATTACGTGCTGTATTTGGCTGACAATGCCGGCGAAACGGTTTTCGACCGTATTTTAATCGAAGTGCTGCCCATTCCGGTGATTTATGTTGTCAAAGGCAGTCCTATTCTCAACGATGCACTCATGGGGGATGCGTTAGCAGCCGGTTTGGATACCTGCGCAGCCTTGATCGATAACGGCTCGCAATCCTTAGGCACAATTCTATCGTTGTGTTCTGAATCATTTCGCGAGCATTTTGAAAACGCGCCGGTGATTATTGCCAAAGGCCAGGCGAATTATGAAACTCTGAGCAGTGCGGGTGCTAAGGTTTTCTGTTTGCTGCAGGTGAAATGTCCTGTCATTGGATTGGATCTTGATGTACCCGTTGGCAGCATTATTACCCGTCAAAGCGTAGCGGCGTGAAAAACTTCGACCATTTCGGCCTCCTGGCCCCATTTTACGAGCGCTTCATCAAGCCCAGCCTGCCCGAACGGCTGCTGGGCCTGCTGAATCTGCCCGCGAATGGGATCGTCCTGGACGCCGGCGGAGGTACCGGGCGGATCGCGCAGTACCTGCACCCGGCCGCCCAGGTGTGGGTGGCCGACCAATCCTTTAAAATGCTGCATGAAGCGCGCAAAAAAAATGGCCTGCGCCCGGTCTGCGCGTTAACCGAGACCGCCCCTTTTGCCGCCAACTGCTTTGACCGGATTGTGATGGTGGATGCGTTCCACCATGTAGCCGACCAGCCCGCGACCGCCGCCGAGCTGTGGCGCGTGCTCAAGCCAGGCGGGCGGATTGTGATTGAGGAACCCGACCTGCGCTCGTTTGGGGTGAAGTGGATTGCCCTGGGTGAGAAACTGCTCCTTATGCGCAGTCATTTTCTTGCCCCTCTGCAAATTGCGGATCTGTTCCGCGCCCCGGACGCGCGCGTGCAAATTGAATCGGACGGCGCGACCGCCTGGATCATTGTCGAGAAAATTCTCCCGCACTAAAATTCCCAGCCGTGGCGTGCTTTCGTAGGGGCAGCCTGCGCCGGGTTGGCATTCGTTGTTCTGGGTTGGTATTCTGGACAGTCGCTCCTTGTAATGGCAATTGGAGACGGACTGCTCTTCAGTGCCTTTTACGACCGCTGCCCGATCTACAACGCCATCGTTCCAAGGCTGAGCGCTCTTTTTCAACGCTCTAAATAAACGGAAAAATTACGTCCCTTTCTCGAAACCTGAAAGGGGTGCTAAGGTTTTCTTTTTGCTGCAGGCGAAGTGTCCGGTCATTGGATTGGATCTTGATGTACCCGTTGGCAGTATTATTACCCGTCAAAGCGTAGCAGTGTGAAAAGTTTCGACCATTTCGGCCTCCTGGCCCCATCTTACGAGCGATTCAGCAAGCCCAGCCTGCCCGAGCGGCTGCTGGGCCTGCTGAATCTGCCCGCGGACGGGATCGTCCTAGGCGCTGGCGGAGGTACCGGGCGAACTGCGCAGTACCTGTACTCCGCGATCGCCCAGGTGTGGGTGGTCGACCACTCTCTCCAAATGGATCATTGGGAGTTGCCGTGATGGCGCCATATATGGGGGTTAGGTAGCAAAGAGGCGGTAGCCCTCCAAGTCAAGGTAAATCCGCTGAAAAAGGTGCTGCAAGTTGAAGATTCCATAACAGCGGCGTTTGAGTACCTTGAGCTTGTTGTTGAAACCTTCCACAAAGCCACTATTGCGCCTCCCAACGAAATAATTGAGGATCTCTTCCCACCAGTGTTCCAACGTTTTGAGGAACGCGTCAAAGCATTTCAACTCACTGGCCATCACGCGCTTTTTCCAGGCTTGGATTTTGATTTTGGCAGCCGTTTTTGAATTCGGCTGCTCAAAGATTTTTGTGAGTTGTTCCTGCAAGTCATACGCCAGTTTGAGCTTGGGAGAATACCGGAAAAGTCGTTTCACCACCTTGCGCTCTTCTGGTCGCAGGTCTTCCCGTTTCTTGCGGCAAGCCCACAAACTGCCTTTGAGCGATTTGTATTCTTCTTCGCAAAGTTCATCCTTGAGCCGTCTCAGTTCCGTTTTACGAAATTCATCAACGCCATCGCGATAACTGCGCGTCACATGAAAACGGTCGATCACAATCTGACTTTCTTTCAGTTCCTCGCGGACTGCCTCGATATAGCCTTCATACATGTCGCTGCACACCGTCTGAATGGTCTTTTTGAGCCGTTCGGGGATCGAGCGCAGAAAATCGACCACTGTGGCTTTCAGTCGATCCGCCAACACCCCCAAGATTGCCACATCTCCGTTCTCCAACCGTGCCGTAACAATCACCACAAAGTCGCGATGACCCTTTTTCAACGCAATCTCATCCAGCCCCAGCGTACCAATCTGCGTGTACTGGTCCCAATTCACCTGGGCATCCACCTGGCGTTCCAATGCCCCCAACACACTGTCGTAACTCACTCCTTCTTTGATCGCTACATCTTCGATCGTCGCGTTCACCAACTGCCATAACAGATGCTCGTCAAACACAATCGCGTGCGGGCTGTTGTCGGCATGCCAATCAACCATTTCAGTCGTGGTCGGCTGCCCTGCGCATTCCTGGCACTGATATCGCCTCGGACGATAGCGCAGATAGGTCGGTCGTCCAAACACCGGCAAATATCGGATGCTTACCCATCCATCTCGGCCATGGAATTTTCGAATCATCTTCCCACACTTGTGACATCTCGTTTCGGTTTTCGTGCTTTCAACCGTGATGATTACGTCCCCACTTGGGCTTATTTCGGTGCCGAGGACACGCACATCCGGTATTTCAAGCGGAATGGTGACTTGTGCTTTTGACATGGTTCTCCTATCTACCTGCCATTTTTTCTATTATCTTACCCCCATATCTGGCGGGTACCACGCCAATTCCCAATGAACCTCTTTCCCCTTTCCATCCGCCACACTGCTGGGCGCGCTGCCCAACTACCTGCTCGGGCGCAGGCGCTCGTACCGGGCCGACGCACTGGCCGCAGTCGCGCGGCTGGGCCCAAACTGCCTGCGCGTGGAGGGACTGGAGCACGTCCCGCCGTCCGGGCACACGCTCGTGACCGTCAATCATTTCTCCGCGCCGGATTTTCCCTCCGTCTATATCTCTATGTCGCTCAGCGCCGCCCTGGCGCGCGACCTGGCCTGGGTCATGACCGACCGCTGGCTGTTCCAGGACCGCTGGTACCGCTTTTT
>JBBRWF010000332.1:0-5446 GCA_038249405.1 Anaerolineales bacterium | reverse complement strand
GTTAAACGCTCATCTCCAAATACCTTTACCCAGTCAGCAAATTTCAAGTTGGTTGTAATGATCAACGATAGGCGCTCGTACAGTTCCGAGCAGAAGGTAAATAATGCTTGTGCGCCAGTAGGGGTGAAAGGGATAAATCCCAATTCATCCAACACGATCAGATCCAATTTGTAAGCGGAAGCAATCATACGATGTAGACGATGCTCATCTTGGGCCTGAAGAAGTTCATCAACCAGCGCTGCAGTGGTCCAGAACCGAACACGGCAGCCCTGACGACAAGCTGCTCTGGATAAAGCGGTTGCAAGATGTGTTTTTCCTAATCCCGGGTTTCCAATGAGCACAATCGATTCCTTCTGGCGGATGTAGTCTCCACGAGCCAGGTCCAAAACCTGCGCTTTGTTGAGATCTGGGATAACAGAGAAATCGAAATCGGCCAGTTCTTTTGCTACCGGGAAGTGAGCAGCTTTCATACGATCGGTGAGGACATTCTGCTGCCGCTTGGTGATTTCTTGTTCAGCCAGCGCCAATAAATAACGTGGGTGGTCCAACTGATTATTCGCCGCGTCCACCGCAAAAGACTGGTAATTGTTTACGAAGGTGGGTAATTTCAATTGGTGCAGGTAGCTTTCTAATAATCCGTTTGCTTCCATGATTTACCTCACGCTCAACAACTGGTCATATTTTTGCAGATTAACGGGCTGGTTGCCCACCCGGGCTAATGCAGGGTGTAAGCTCATATCCAAAGCAGGTTGGTACACAACGCCTTTAAGCACTTGATTTAGGCAGAACTGAACGCCTGCCAGGTGGCTGGCTCCCAGCTCAAGCGCATTTCGGACAGCTTGCTCGACTTGTCGCGCCGGATGATCTTGGTGGAGTTTGAGAATGGAAATGAATTCCCGCACTCCCCGCCCATCTGGCCAGCGATTACGCAGTTCATCCAGCAGCCGGTCGTACTCTTTTGGCCATTGTTTACGCCATTGGCGCATCGGTTTTGCATAATCGAACGCTCCGGGACGTTGTTCAATCAGTTTTAGATAGTGCAAGGGCTCCAGAATATCCTGCTCTCGGCCAAAACAGCGCGCATGCTCAGCAATTACCTCCTTGTCGGATAATATCTTGATCTGAAATGGATAGGCTTGCAGCACCAGCGGACTATTCCGATAATCCACAGGCACAGAATAACGATTTGTATCCAGTTCTACCTGACTGTAGGCGTTCGGTTTTACCAGGTGCGAAATACAAGCAGCGTAGTCGGCAGCGGGCAGTGGCAAAAATAAACCCTTCTCTTCTTCCCACAGTTCTGCTACCGGCGCATCTTCTCCGCGCACATGCCGGTTGACGTTTTGCTGGCAAGCGTTGCGCAAACTGTGGTTCAGTTCTTCAAACGAATTCACCTTCAGAACAGGCGCCATGAAATTTCGCTGGACATAGCCTACATCATTTTCTACCCCGCCCTTTTCGTGACCCTGGGCTGGGGTGCAGTAGTTGCTCTCGAACAAATAGTAACTGCGAAAGGTCTTGAAGGATTGCTGCTCCTGCCGGTTTCGTCCGGTTAGAACTTTGAAAACGGCTGTTTTCAGGTTGTCATACGTGATCCGTTTCGGAACGCCTCCAAAAAAGTGGTATGCCTGAATGTGACCAGCCCAAAATGCTTCTTGTTTTTGAAAGGGAAAAGCCATTACAAAGCGCACCCGCGAATAGTTCAGACGCATGATGAACAACTGAACCATGATGCGCTCACCGTTCATTTCCACTTCCGCTTCTCCCCAGTCCACCTGCGCATCCTGTCCCGGTTCAAATTCCAACGGTAAAAATGCGTTCTTGGCCTTTTTCTTTTTGCGCTGTTGGCACACATAGTTGTGTACGGCTCCTTCACTGCCTGGATAGCTTTTTTCCGCCAGCAGTTCATAGATCCGGTGAGCCGTATATCTTTGTTTTCGCCTTTGCTGATCGCTCTCCTTTAGCAATTCGTCGATGGCCTGTTTATAGGGTCCTAATACTGGGGCAATTCGCGGCTGTTCCAGCTGGTACGGCTGCGGTGCCGCATTTGTGATTGCCTTCCGAATCGTGTCTCGATCATAACCAAGGCGCCGATGGATTTCTCGGATGCTGATTTCCTCAATAAAGTACGCTCGCCGAATTTCTTCGTAGTCTTCCACCTTTTTCATCTCCTTACCTCCAATTACCATCAAAGATGATAACGGAGATTAGCTAAGGGTGGTCGGCGTTTCAAAGTTAATTTCTAGGCCAGGTGGTCGGTTTTTATTTTACAAAAAACACCAAAGGATACTATCCCAAAGTCATTGTCACTGATCTACGCCAGGATTATGGCCCTTGCATTACCCAAGTATTTCCCGACGCGGAACACCATGAGTGCATATTTCATGCCTTGCAGAATGTCCAAAAACACGTCAAAGATGTCTATCGCCCAAGGTATGCCCAAGAGCACCCTGAATCCCAACTGCTTAAACAGCAGATCTATGCCATCTTCGATATAGTCTCCCCTGAAATAGCCCTTTCGCGTTACCAGCAAGTCATCAAGCTCAGAGATGACTACGTGCAAGCTACCCCTGCTTCCATTGCCATCTTCGATTTCATCGAAAAACATTGGCCGAAATTGGTGAATGCCATCGGTAGTAAAACCATCCCCACTACCAACAATATCACCGAGCTGGTTATCCTCCGCTTTGATCACCATTACCAAAATTTCTGCGGCTTCGACTCCATTGAATCTGCTCAGGCTTACCTGGCTGTCTTCGAAAAACTCTACCGTTTTACCCCTTTCACCAAAGATGCCCAACCGCGTGTCCGTGGAAAATCCCCGCTCCAGCTTGCAGGCTACGATATTTCGCAAATCCCGATGTCCAACCTCTGCTCCGGACTCAGCATCGACTGGCCTACCGAGGCTATCCTTGTCCCCAATTAGCTACGATCTCGGACCAGCTTGAATTCTTTTTCCCTGCGCATTGTATAATAACAGCAGGTAATTTTGCCAGCCGGAGAACCCATGGACATTACGACATTAATTGCCATTTTTGGCCCTGCCCTGTGGAAAGTCTTTGAAACCCTGCTTGAAAAAGGCAGCGATACCATGCTCGTCAAGGGTTTTGAACCCTTCAAAGATTGGGTTTCCAGCGGTTACGACGCCGCCAAGGACGAAGAGCAATTGCGTGACGCAGTCTTGGCCGCACTGACGGAACTAAAAGCCAGCGGAGAACTGGCCCCCGGCGAAGCCCTGTTTGCCACACTCAACCTGACCGGCTTGGACGAGAAAACCCGCCTGCAACTGGCCGCCTGTGCCGTGAGCATGACCCGCGTCGCGCCTGCCTCCATCCCCGCGGATTTACTGAAGTCCCTGAACATTCCCGAAGAGCGCCGCCCACTGCTGGCGCGCTTTTTGTATGCTTTGCGCGGGCAGTTGGCGCGGATGGAAAGGTATCAGGATGGTATTCGCTACGCCGATGGAATGGATAAAATCGGCCTGTTGCGCACCCTGACGGGAGACATCGCGCTGGTCGCCGAACGATTGGAAGCCATCGGCGCGCTGGAAGATGCTCTGATTATTTCGCGCCGCCTGACCGCCGATGATGCCGAAGCTTTGCGTGGCTATCTTGCGCTGGTGCGTGAAAAATGGGAAGGGCTGATGCTGCCGCTGCTGCGCAAAAAATCGGGCGATATTACCAGCGCGCGGCTCAAGCAAGTCTTTGTACCACTGGCCCTACGCGATCTGCGCGCTGAAGAAGAAGCCCACCGCCGGATGGGAAAAAACCGCCAGCCTGAAAAGATGCTGAAAGAAGAAGAGCAAACCCGTCCGGTGGAAATCGGCGAGCTGATCAATCGCTATCCCAAATTTATCCTGGTTGGCCCGCCTGGCTGTGGCAAGACCACCTTGCTCAGCCGTGTGGCGCTGGCCTTCGCCGAGGGGCGCGCTGCCGCCGACCTGAACTGGCAGGGAGCCGGGCTGTTCCCCATCTTTTTACGCCTGCGCAACTTTGGCGCGTTTCTCAAACAAAACCGGGATGATTTCTCGGAACCTGCCTCCGGCGCGCTGGTGGCTTACCTCGAAAACCAGTTTCGGGATGGTGAGCGTATTTCCCTGACCGCCGACTTTTTCGACCGCCGTCTGGCCGAGGGCAACTGCCTGGTGCTGATGGACGGCCTGGATGAAGTCTCTGACCTGCGCAACGAAGTGGCCTGCCACATCGACGCCTTCATTGCGCGTTACGCCAGCCAGGGCAACCGCTTTGGGCTGGCTTCGCGCCCGCGCGGTTACGAAAGCGTGGAACTGCAGCTGCGCCGCTCTGGCCTCTCGGTGGCGGAGGTCAACCCGCTCGAAATGCGCGGTATTCGCCAGTTGATTGAAAACCTGCTGACCCTGATCGAGCCGGATGGTGGGTTGCGCGCCACGGACCTGGATAACCTGACCCGCGCCATTGCTGCCAGCGAGGATCTGACCCGGATTGCGGGCACGCCGCTGTTTTGTTCGGCGCTGGTGCAGGTCTACAAATATCACGGTGCGCGCCTGCCCAACCGCCGCGTGGATGTCTTCGATGAGATTGTGGATTTACTGCTGGGCTACTGGCGCGCCCAACAGCGCCACCTGAGCGAAGCCGAGCAACTGGCCAGCGAGGATGGCACTGGCAAGCAGTTCCGCGAAGTCAAAGATGCCGTGGCGGTCAAACAGCGCCGCCTGAGTTACCTGGCCGAATACATGCAGGTCACACTCAAAAAAGCCGAGATTACGCGGGAAGAAGCCGAAGCGGTGCTGGTCGGGTATCTCCTGGCCCGCGAACGTGTGCCGAATGAAGACACCGCCCAAACTTGGGCTGGTAATTTCCTGATTAACTCGCACGAACGTTCCGGCCTGCTGGTGGAGCGCGACCCCGGTGTCTATTCCTTTTTACACAAAGGTTTCATGGAGTATCTGGCGGCCAGTTCACTGGTCAACCAGAGCAAAACAGTTGTGGAAACCCTGCTGGCGCACCTCGCCGAGGATTGGTGGGAACAGGTCATCCTGCTCAGCGGGGCGCACCCCAAATTATCCGAAGATTTGCGCGTGGAACTGGTGACCGAAATTCTCAACCGCGCCGAAAGCCTGCAACCCGGCAGTGAGACCTGGCAGCGTCATTTGCTGATGGCTGGGCTGCTGGCGCGCGATATGGCCGAATTCTTGCCTGGCCCCGAGCATGAGCGCGTGGAAAAAACACTCTACACAGCAGCCACAGATGGCGCAACACCCCCCAAACAGCGCGCCGACCTGGCCGATAGCCTTGATGAACTTGGCTATGCCCCCGTTGACTTGCATTCTTTCATCTCAATTTCCAATTCCCAATCTCCCAAGTTCTTGATTGCAAAATTCCCTGTTACAAATGCCCAGTACGCGCGCTTTCTGAAACCGGAGAATTTTGAAAACGAAGCGCTGTGGACAGGTTTCCCGACCTTCGAT
>JBBRWF010000331.1:0-5449 GCA_038249405.1 Anaerolineales bacterium | reverse complement strand
TCGCCGCGATATCGGAGGAGCCAGACCTTTGGATGGAACAGGTGACCGGCTCGCGGCCGGCGCACCTCGTGTACCACTGGTTCGAGAAATGCGAACAGATCTGATGCCGCCTGCGGCACGCGTGTCTCGCCCTGCAGACCGCCGTACGCGTAAATCACCACCGCGGCCCAGATCACCAGGCTGACAATGATCGACTCTTTTGCGCCGATCCAGCCGGCCAGCTTGCCCCAGAACAGCGCTCCGAAAAAAGCCATGAACTGGATCATCAAAATGACCACCGTCAGCGTGCCGGTCTCAATCTCCAGACCGCCGCGCAGGATGGGTGCCGCCGCGAATGTTGCGGATACCGCGATGACGGTTTGAATACCATCGTTGTACAGGAAATATGCCAGCAAGTAGCGCATGGTTTCCGGGAAGTTCTTCAACTCGCCCAATGTGTGGCGTAATTGGCTGAAGCCAATACTGACGTATGTCGCTCCAGCGGGCAGAGAGCGGTGCGCGTGGCGCGGGCGCAGGCGCGCCCAGGTGATAAATGAAAATCCCAGCCACCAGACCCCGGCCGAGGCCAGGTTGATCCGTACGGCCAGTCCGGTCGGTACGCCAAGTTGTTCTCTGAATGAATAAAAGGCCAGGTTAAGCAGCAGCAGCAAACCTCCGCCCAGGTAACCCATCGCCCACCCGTAGGATGAAACGCTATCGCGTTTTTCTTCGCTGGCGATATCGGGCAGGTAAGAATTGTAGAAGACCATCGCTGCGCCAAAGGTCAGGTTGGCGATGATAAACAGCAATCCACCCAACCACCACGCGCTGCCTGTCACAAAAAAGAGCAGGATCGTGGCAACCGCGCCGATCGTGGCAAACAACTGCATCATTTGTTTGCGCATATGCGAATAATCTGCAATGGCTCCCAATATCGGCAGAAATAGCACCTGCATCCCTACTGAAAAGGATATGCAGTATGGCAGGAAGGAATCTGGCGCGATCGGTATTCCGGCCAGGCGCGCCATGCCGTCCGGGTAAACCTTGGCGGCCTCAGTTGCGAGTGAAGCCAGGTAAGGCCCTAGAAAAACGGTCCCCACAGTGGTACTGAAGGCGCTGTTGGCCCAGTCATACATGGCCCAACCATTCGTCTCACGTTTGTCGTTTACTGCTGGTTTTTCCATCGTTTCAGCCATCATCTCTCCTTTGAAAATAATTACTTTCACTATTCTACAACGTTTAACCCCAATTTGTTCACGAGTTATTGAACCCTTGTTAATCAGCTTGATACGTTCTTGAAATGCCCTTGCACGGTTTAAACATGGGCGGCTGTGTTAACATCGTTATGGAATTTTTATAATGACCCACGCCTTATTTGCCCCCGCTTTCACTGAACAGATCGCTGTGCCTGCTGGCCAATTCAGCGCATCCATCCAATCCTTTTCCCAGGACTTGCAGACCGGGTTGATTGATGTGCACGCCGCGGGGCTGCCGCGTTTTTACCTGCTGCTGGCGGGTGGACAACTGGTTAATATTTACCGTACCACTGACCAGCTGGAGCGCCTCGAGCCATCTGGCTGGGCCGAATCCCTAAACATTTTTCGCATTAAATCCTTTGTGCGGCTTCTGACCCTTACTCCGCAGGCTGTGCGAGTTTTGAAAATAATGATTGAGCAGAAGGATGACCGGCACGGTTTGATTTCCGGCAGCGGTCCCATCGAGGCTCAGTTTGCGAGATGGATGGAACACCCGGTGCCGGCTCTCGCGCATGTGCTCTGGCCCAATGCTGAGGCGCTGGTGCTCTTCCCGGGGCAGGGCAGCCCCCCGCGCTATACCCTGTTCGTTGCCGCCAACCAGATCCTGCATTCGGCGGGCAGCGTGATGGCTGTCTACGGCTGGAAGGAACCTTATCGCACTGCCACGCTCTACAGCAGTGAGCCGCGCACCCTGGCGTGGACGGAGTTTATGCTTAACCATGGCTTTTCTGGCCTGGTCAATACGATGTTGGATAAGTTTGAACAAATCACCGGTCGTATCCTGCTCAACCAGGTGATTCGGGATGTCAATTTCGCTGCCACTGCGCACAGTTGGAACATCCGCCTGGATGCCAAAAACTTCACTGATCAGAGTATTTTTTCATCTCCGCAGTCCGCAGCCGAAGTCTATACACGCCTGCTGAAAGTCCTTCTGCGCCACTTTGATAGCGCCCTTGGTGCTGGAATGCTGAACCACCTTATCAGCGAATCGCTTCAAACACTGACCCCAGCTTACCGGGCTGTTTTAATGGAAAACCTGCCCATTTTGCAGCCCCGTCAGGTTTAATCCAATCTCTATCGGCTTCGGCCTACGGTTTGATCAGTACCTTAAGCATGCCTGGCTTTGCCGCTTCTGCAAAGGCTGGCACAGACAGTTCCAACGCATATTCTGTCGAGATCAGCACCGTCGGGTCCACCAGTTTCTGTTCCATCAGCCGCAGGGCAGGTTCAAAAGGTCCGCAGCGTGACCCCACCAGATTGATTTCATCCACAACGATCGAAGAAAGATTGAGAGTGATCTCTCCTTTGCAGGTACTCTTCAGCACGAAAGTACCCCGCGGTCGTACGGCTCTTCGTGCCATCTCAAACCCCACGCTCGACCCGGTAGCTTCCACCACCACATCCCAACGCCAGGGCTGAATATCGCCCTCGTCGATCAACTTGATCCCACGTTCCGTCAACAACCTTTTTTGCAATGGATGGCGCGCCAGCACATGCAAGTTTGCACCCGTTAATGCCAGCGTCTGGGCGATGAGCTGGCCCAAACGGCCTGCCCCAACCAGCAGCACGCGGTCCTGCGGGTGGATCTGCACCTGCTGTTGAATTTCCAGTGCAGCCGCCAGCGGTTCGGTAAACACAGCCGCTTCATCGCTAACCGAATCAGGTACTCTGTGCAAGTTGGCGAGCGGCAAATTGACGTATTCCGCGAAGACCCCGTTGCGCCTGGTGATCCCGAGCACGCTGCGTTGTTCGCAGTGAGTCGAGCGCCCGCCCCGGCATTGTTCACACTCTCCGCAGCTGACGTTGATCTCGCCCACCACGCGCTGTCCCAGCCAGGTGCTGTCCTGCCCTGCGGGTACGCTGACTACTTCTCCTACAAATTCATGCCCTGGAATACCGCTGTATGGGTAATAGCCGCGCACCAGTTCCAGATCTGTGCCGCACACCCCCGCCCGCCGTACCCGGATCAACACTTCATCGGGTTGATTGGGGCCGGGCTGTTCACGCATGGCGAGTTGATTATTTTCTAACCAGAGTGCCTGCATGATAGCCTCTATTCAGATTCTTTATGAGCGGCTTTTTGCGCTGGCGTTGAACGCGATGAAATGTTGCCCTTATCGTTGTCATTCGCGATCGTCCATTGATCGCGTCCGTTGTTCTTTGAAAGGTAAAGCGCCTTGTCCGCGCGTTTGAGCAGTTCGTCCCAGGCTTCCTTGCCGATGCGGTACTGGGCGATGCCAATGCTGATGCTGGTGTGGATGGTTTTTGAGTCTTCGAAGGTGATCGGCAGCGATCGCACCAATTCCAGCAACCGGTCTGCCATTTTTAACGATGCTTTGATGGTGGTGGCGGGCAGCAGGAATAGGAATTCCTCGCCACCGTAGCGGCCCAGTTTGTCTATCTCGCGGATGCCAGATTGCATTCTGCCGGAGAGCGCTCTTAACACCTGGTCCCCGGCGGCATGCCCGTAGGTATCATTCACCAGTTTGAAATGATCCAGGTCGGTCAGAAAGATCGTCAGGGGTTTGCGGTAGCGATCGCAGGCCGCCACCTCGCGTTGCAGGTCGGCAATGATGCGTTTACGGTTCGACAAAAAGGTCAGAGAATCAGTGTGAGAGACTTCATCTGCCTGGATGATGACCGACTCCAACTCGATCTGTTTGATTTCGAGCGTGTGGCGGGTGGCTTTTAAGGTATCCAGCAGGTGCGCAATGGCTGCATCGCGCGCAAAAAAGGATGGTTCTGCCAGAAATAAATACTGTCCATCCCCTACCGGCTGTACGAAACAGTCGAATTCGAATTTTTCAGAGGCTGGCAGAAGCTGCAGGCTGCCTTTCATGCCCCTGGGCGCCAGCAGCATTTCAGCAAAGTTAACCTGGCTGGCTGCGTTCATCATATCCTGGACACGGTGCTTTTTTGAATTGCCGGTCAGTTTGCGCTCCATGGCGGGGTTGCAGGAAAGAATCTGCCCATGCCCATCCAGCAACGCCATCATGACCTGCGTGTAGTTGAGAAGTTCCGGCAAGGCTTGCCGGGTAAGCGCTTCTAGAAGTTTATCCATCATTGCACACTCCTATCTGGCCCCCTTGCGCCCGAACTGGCGTTCCAGCATGTCCACTGAAAGGTGGATCATGGTTGGTCTGCCGTGCGGGCATGTGCGTGGAGAATCACAATTTTCGAGGTCGGTCAGCAGGGCGCGTTGTTCTTCTGGCAACAGGGTTTTGCCTGCCTTGACCGCCATGCGTTTGCAGACTCTTGCCGCAATTTTTGCCTCGATCTCATTCTGAAGTGGAGTTTCGTCTTCCTCAAAATCTTCCACCAGCGCGCGCAGGGCGGCTGCCGGGTCGTTGCCGGCGAAAATTTGTGGAATGGCGCGAACCTGGAAAGCGTTTGGCCCGAATGACTCCACCGTAAAGCCAAAGTGCTGCAATATCGGCAGCTGCTCTTCCAGTATTTTGGCACTGGCTGGCGGCATTTGCACCAGCTGCGGGGTCAGCAGCGCTTGCGATGCAATATTCTTGCGTTGATGCTGTGCCATCAGTCTTTCAAACAGCACGCGTTCATGCGCGGCGTGTTGGTCAATCAAATACAACCCATCCGGTCCTTCGGCGATCAGGTAGGTTGAGCCGATTTGCCCCACCAGGCGCATGATCGGCAGGTTGAAGGCTGCCGCCTGGGTTTCAGTTTGCGCAGGGGTCAGCGTTTCGGGCTGATTAGTACCCGGCAGGTCGTCGTGCGCAAGCGCCCATTCCAAACCATTGTTGGCGGCGGCGGGTGGAGAGTTCCACGGGTTGTTTTGTTCCTGCCAGCTTTGGGTTTGCGCGCCGCTCCACAGGCTTTGCGCTGGCGCGATCGCTGCGACCGGTGAATACGCCAGCAGTGCGCGCCGCGCCGAACGTTGGACAAAACTGAAGACAATGTCCTGGTTTTTGAAGCGCACCTGCGCCTTGGCCGGGTGCACATTCACATCGACATTCTGGGGGTCGATTTCCAGGAACAGGGCCGTCAGCGGGTAGCGTCCCACCATCAGCAGCGTGTGATAGGCCTGGATCAGCGCCTGGGTCAGGGGTGTGTCTGAAACCCAGCGCCCATTGATGAAAAAGGTGATTTCTTTGCGGTTCGAGCGCGTCAACGAAGCCGGGCTGATATAACCGCTCAACTTGAGCCCCTCATCCTGTGCGAGCACCTCCAGCATGTCGCGCGCCACATCGACC
>JBBRWF010000330.1:0-5472 GCA_038249405.1 Anaerolineales bacterium | reverse complement strand
GGACCGTACTGACCCTGGCAGTCGAAATGATCGTGCTGGTTGGCGATATTGGCCGCATGAATACTGTCTTTAAATTCTACCTGCAGGTCTGGGTGCTGTTCGCTGTCAGTTCAGCCGCCGCCCTGGGTTGGATCCTGACTGAGTTTGATGAGTGGGGCCGTATTGGAAAAATTGTCTTTCAGGTTTTTGGCGGTTTATTGCTGGCATGCGCAGCGTTGTTCACTTTCACGGCCAGTATGGACAAGGTTCGCGACCGCATGACAACCAATGTGCCCTTTACCTTTGACAGTATGACTTATATGAAGTATTCATTCTATGGCGATAATGGCGCAACAATGGACCTGAGCGAAGATTACCGCGCCATTCGCTGGCTGCAAGATAATGTTAAAGGTTCGCCGGTTGTGCTCGAAGCTGCCCCGGCTGGTATTCAATATACATGGTTTTCGCGTATTTCAATCTATACCGGTCTGCCCACTGTGGTAGGCTGGCAATGGCACCAGGAACAACAGCGCGCGCTTTTACCGCAAGGCACCGTTGCAGCGCGCGGAATAGAGGCGCAGGCTTTTTATCGTAACAACGATATTACCAGCGCGCTTGCCTTCTTAAAAAAATATGATGTTCGGTATATAGTCGTCGGGCAGCAGGAACGCATTCGCTTCCCCGAGGGTCTGTGGAAATTTGAAGCTCAAAACGGTAAGTTATGGAAAGAAGTTTACCGCCAGGCCGATACTGTAATTTACGAGGTTTTGCCGTGACACATATCTATCACATCACCACCCGCTCTGCCGCGGAGCAGGCAGGCCAGCGCGGTGAATACCGTGCAGAAAGCCTGGCAAGCCAGGGCTTTATTCATTTTTCACAGAGTTTTCAAACCTTGAATGTGGCTAACTCTTTTTACGATGGTCAAACCAACCTGGTAATTCTGGCGGTGAATGTTTCACGCCTGAAAGCTGAATTGAAATTTGAAAACCCGGTTCACCCAGGCCCTTCGGCCCTGCCCCCAACAGCAAGTGACGGTGCGCTCTTCCCTCACTTATACGGCCCTTTGAACTTCGACGCTGTTGATCGGGTGATCGATTTCCCTATTGGCCCGAATGGAAAATTCGAGCTTCCAGCCCTGGATTAATTCTGTAACCGGAGCGCTTATGTTCCAATTCATTCTGTGGTACCTGACAATATCTCTGCTCGGCCTGTTGACCTTTCCGCTGGCACACCGGCTGTTCCCAGCGCTTGCCGATCGGGGCTACAGTCTCAGTCGTGTTCTTGGCCTGTTGTTGTGGGGGTTTATATTCTGGCTGACAGTTTCTTTCGGATTGGCGCGTAACAATACAGGCGGCTTGATTTTTGCGCTGGCGGTAGTTGCCGGTTTATCAGCCTGGGCGCTCTGGCAGGCGCAAACAGACCAAAATAAAGCTGCTTTCAACCTGGGGGAAGTCACTGGCTGGTTGAAAACCAACTTGCGGCTGGTGTTTTCAGTTGAGGTGATCTTTCTGGTTGCATTCGCAGCCTGGTCTTTTGTTCGGGCCAATAATCCGGAGACGGTTGGCACTGAAAAGCCGATGGAAATTGCCTTTATTAATTCCATTTTACACTCGCCGACTTTTCCTCCTCATGACCCCTGGCTAAGTGGATACGCCATCTCTTACTATTACTTTGGCTATGTGCTGGCCGCCATGCTCGCCATGTTCACCGCCACCAACGGCGGCATGACTTTCAACCTGATGCTCTCCCTGGTATTTGCATTGAGTGTCATAGGTTCGTACGGCTTGCTCTTCAATTTGCTGAGTGTCTATTGGGGTACAGGCGGCAGATTGCGCTCCATGTTGGGCGCTCTTTTTGCACCTGTCTTTCTCGTCCTGATGGGCAACGTGGAAGGCTTTTTGGAGTTACTGCGCGCCTATGGCATTGGTTGGGCAAATAACACATCCAACTTCTGGCTGTGGCTTAACATGAAAGACCTGAGCGTTGCCCCAAGCGCGCCTTATATCTGGCAGCCGCGCTTCTGGTTTTGGTGGCGAGCCTCGCGCATCTTGCATGATTATGACTTGCGCGGCAACTACCTTGAAATTATCGACGAATTCCCCTTCTTCTCCTACTTGCTCGGCGACCTGCACCCGCATGTATTGGCCATGCCATTTGGCCTGCTGGCTGCTGCATTGGCACTTAACATTTACCTGGGCGGTTGGAAAGGTGAAACCAATTTATTCGGATTTAAACTCCCGCTTCGCAAGGAAGGGCTGGCACTCTCCGCAGTTGTTCTGGGCGGTCTGGCTTTCTTGAACACCTGGGATTTTCCCATCTACCTGGCACTGGTCACTGGTGCATTCGCCCTGTCGCTGATCAATGAACGCGGCTGGAGTTGGGGCTTACTGGAAGATATCTTTAAACTTTCGATCCCGCTGGCGATCACCAGTGTTGTTCTTTACCTGCCGTTTTATGTCGGTTTTGCTTCGCAGGCTGGCGGCATTTTACCCAATATTCTCTTTCCTACCCGCGGTGCGTATCTATGGATCATGTTTGGCACGCTGCTGGTGCCAATCTTTTCATTTCTGGTATCACTCTTCGGCAAACGCGCCGCCAACTGGAAAACAGGCTTTCTCACCACCCTGGGCGTGATCCTGATTTTATGGATTTTTTCCATCATTTTGGGGATTGTCGCAGCGCTGACGCAAGCCGGGCAATCTTTTATCGCTTCTCAGGGACTTACCTCAAACAGCGAAGTACTGATGGCTGCCACACTGCGGCGTGCGCAATATGGCGCGGGACTGCTGACGCTGATCATCCTGGTTGGCTCCGCATTTTCATATCTAACGGGAAAAGATCAGCAAAATGAATCTGACCAGCCCGTGGAAAAGCAAAACTCACCCATCTCCTTTATCTTAATGTTTGTCATCTTTGGCGGCTTGCTGGTTTTGGCCCCAGAGTTTGTTTACTTGCGCGACCAATTTGGCTGGCGTATGAATACCGTCTTCAAATTCTATTATCAAGCCTGGGCGATCTGGTCGCTTGCTGCTGGGTTTGGAGTCGCAGTTCTGGTCACAGAATTGCGCGGCATACGCCTGGCTCTATTTTCCATTGTTTCAGTAATTGTGCTTGGCATTGGATTAACCTACCCGGTTCTTGCGCTGCCTGAAAAGACGGAAAACTTTTATGCCGCGGATACCGGGCGCCGCACTTTGGATGGAGCTGCTTATCTCGGCACAAACAATCCAGATGAATACTCTGCCATATTGTGGATTTCGCAGGCTCCACGCGGAACAGAGGTGGAAGCGGTTGGCGGAAGTTATTCCGATTTTGCGCGTGTATCCACTTATTCCGGGCAGCCATCCGTATTGGGGTGGCCTGGTCACGAAAGCCAGTGGCGCGGCGGATATAATGAGATGGGCAGCCGCTCGGATGATATCGACATGCTCTATACCACAGCCGATTGGAATGTGGCTCAGGCCATCATTCAGAAATACGGTATTCGTTATATATTTGTTGGACAGCTCGAGCGCACGGCATATCAGGTTAACGAGTTCAAGTTCACGACAAACCTGTCTGAAGCCTACCGTCAGGGCAATGTGGTAATTTATCAAATACCATGAGACGCGATAATCCCGCGGCTCAACTCATAAAACACGAATCAAGAATCTAAATTAAAATACATCTCATGACAGATCATTCTCGAAAACACAACCTGGAATTTGGACTATTTGTGCTGGCCTTTGGCCTGGCATTGGCCCTTCGTTTGCTGCGCCTGGGCGAATTGCCGCTTAACGATAACGAAGCCCGTTTGGCCCTTCAGGCTCTCGATCTCACCAGGGGCATAAAATCAGGCATGGGGCCGCTTCCCGCTTACATTAACCTCACCGCTCTGGTTTTTTATGCAGTGCAGGCCAGTAATTTTGCGGCGCGTTTTGTGCCCGCCGTGTTTGGCGCTCTACTCACCACCATCCCTTACGGCTTCCGCGACCGGCTGCACAGCAAGCCAGCCATTCTGCTGGCTTTTTTGCTGGCAATTGACCCTGGCTTTTTGGGGCTTTCCCGACAGGCTGGCGGACCGACAATCGCGATCTGTGCGCTGTTATTGGCCTGGTCCGCCTGGCGAAAATCAAATATGCGCGCTGCGGGAATTTGGGCCGGGGTTGCTTTACTCAGCGGGCCAGCCCTGTGGCCTGGAATATTGGGCCTGATTGTAGCAAATGGTCTCATACGTGGTTTTTTTGTCAGGGAATCCCATACCGCCGATTCAACAAACACAGCCCGCAGGCCGCTTCTTGAACTGGCCGCTTACACTGCAGGAACTTATTTTATTCTGGGAAGTTTTTTCCTGCTTGCCAGTGGTGGCCTCAGCGCCGGAATGACCGGGTTCACGGCCTATTTTTCCGGATGGCTGGATTTCACCGATGTACAGATCAATCGCTTATTAATTAGCCTGGTTGCCTATGAATTGCTGCCTGTTCTACTGGCTATTGCAGGGCTCTTACGGGGCATCTACAAGAAAGATGAGTTGACCATCTCGCTTGGGGTCTGGCTGGCCGCTGCGCTGGTTCTTTGCCTGGCTTACCCTTCCAAAGTGGTTGCAGACCTTGCCTGGGTAATTGTTCCTATTTTGGTGCTGGCAGCCAGGGAACTGAGTGTATATTTTGTTGCAATCAAAGAAGGTGCGTGGGAAACAATTGGCATGGCGGTATTTACAGCAGCGATCCTGACCTTTGCTGCGCTTAATTATGCTGCCATCGCCATGACCCAGATTGATCAAACTGCCACACAGGTACGCTGGTGGGTTTTATTAGGTTCGTTGGGGTTGCTGGTTATCAGTATTCTAATGGTGGCCTTTGGCTGGTCCAGGTCAACTGCAGTACAGGGTGGTCTATGGGGCACACTGGTTGTCTTTTTAGCGTTTACCTTCTCAAACGCCATGGCATCCGCAGACTTGCGCACCTACAAGACAACCGAAACATGGCCCACAAGCCCGCAAATTGGCCAATCCCAAACATTAATCAGCCAGATGAATGAACTTTCACGCTGGAAAGCTGGCACAATTAACTCTCTGGATGTCAACATTGTTGGTGTAGATTCTCCCGCCTTGCTTTGGATACTGCGCGATTGGCCCGTTTCAGTTTCATCAGGGTTAACTCTCTCGGGTTCGCCGTCGATTGTGATTGCATCTGAACAATTTGTGGCAACCAGTATCGAAAACACTTACCGCGGCCAGGATCTGATCTGGCGCACATACCCTGCCTGGAACCAGGGACTATTGGCAGACTGGTTGAATTGGAGTATCCTGCATCGGTTCCCCAGCGGCGAAGAAAAGCTGATTTTGTGGGTGCGCAGCGATGTTTTCATCGACTCTCAAAACAACCCGTAAAAACAGACCAGATTTCGGCACGGTTCAAAACTAAGAAATAGCACCTTTACAAATTGCTGAGAGACAGGTAGCCCATGAACGGATAAGATAGAGTTTCGAGACAAAATCTATTCGCCCAG
>JBBRWF010000329.1:0-5480 GCA_038249405.1 Anaerolineales bacterium | reverse complement strand
CGGCGTTGTTATGGCATTCTCCGAAACACAACCTTGTTCCAACGTCTATACCTGGATATTGAAGGCTATCGCTATTTTGCCTAATTGGAGCACCCCCCAGATATAGCGACTTCACGCTAAATACCAAAGAGCCCGAAATTTTGAACCACGCTCACTTTTACCAAACATCCTCCGCATTTTAAATGACATACACTATAATACGCATCCAGTGATTAGGTTGTTTTGGAAGAGCAAACATGTCGAAAAACAAGAAGAAACAAAACAAAGAACAAAGTTTGGCGCAAAAATTGGAAGCTTTGACGCAAAACGGGGTAAAAGCCTTTCGCTTTAAGGAATATGAAAAAGCCATCGCCACATGGGAAAGAATTCCTGTTCCCAATCGCCCTACCGCCATGTTGGCCGAGGCGCATTTCCGGCTTGGCTTACACCTGTTTTATGGCGCAGCGCAGCAGGATGGATTCGTTCACCTGCAAAACGCCGCTCAAGCCTTGCCGGAAGACCCCACCTATGCTTATCACCTGGGCTTGGCCTTTCACCGTCTGGGCAACCTGCCAGGAGCATTGAGCGCTTATCAAATAGCGCGCAAAAAGACGGGGTCAATTGCCAGGCGCGTGGCCCATCCGCTGGCCCTGGCGCTGCTCCAAAGCGGACAAGACCCGGCGGCCAGCCCGGCCTGGCATGAACTCACATTGGTGGAACAATCTGCGCTGACTTCTGCCGGCATTTTCCGTCGCCGCCCCTATACAGTGCCGTCCGAAGCGCCCCTGCTCTGGCGCGCCTTGGCGACTCTGGATGGCGGCAACCATGAACTGGCGCAGGCGCAATTGGAGCAGGTGATTGCCACAGATGCGAATGTAACCCAAAAGGGCCTGGCTCTCTATTACCTGGGTGTGTTATCAGCCCGCGCCGATGATTTGGAAGCTGCCCGGCGCGCCTGGGAAGCGGCTATGGCCACCGGGCTGAAGCTTAATCGGTTGAACGCAAACCTGGCCGAAATTTACCAACGTCGCGCCGAAGATGCCCTGGCGCAGGGTGATAACCAAACAGCCCTGGCAGCAGCCAGCGAAGCCAGACGGTACCGCCCGGTAGAAAACACGCTGAACGAATTGTTGGCGCAAATCCACCAACAGATTGGCTACCAGGCGGCCACCCTCAACTATTGGAGTGAAGCCCAAAACCATTGGCAAACTGCCGTCAATCTCGATTCTGGCAACTTCCGCCTAGATTACAACCTGGCGTTGGCGTATGAAAAATCGGAAAAATTCGTGGAGGCCGGGGAAACCTGGCGTGAGGCGCTGCGCCGTCGCCCACGCCGAGCCGATCACCCTGATGCGCTGGACGATGACCAGGTGGCCCGTTTGTGGCAGCGCGCGGCTGAATGTTATGCCCGGGCTGGCGAGTTTGAAGAAGTAAGCCGCATTTACCAGCAAGCCATCAAATGGGCGCCAGGAAACCTCGAATTGCGCTTGGCGCTGGCTGGAAACGCCATGCGCCAGGGGCGGCTTCAGTTGGCGAACAACGAATTGGAGCGGGTGCTGGAGCGTGACCCCAAGCATGTTCCGGCGCTGATGATGATGGGCGAAGTTTGTTCCCAGGATGAGAGTATATGGTGGAACAGGCAGGCTCCCAAATACTGGCATAAAGCTCTGGAAATTGACCCCAAAAACACCCAGGCGCGGCAATTCCTGGCCGAATGGTATCTCGAACAGGCGGAGGAATCGCACAGTGGGAGCAAATGCGAAGATACCCTCGAAAATTACCAAAAATCGCTGGAGTTTCGCCCTGGTAATGTCAAGGCTTTGTGTGGTTTGGTTGGCTGCAACCTGTGCCTGAAGAACTATGCCAAAGCAGATGAAACCCTCCAGCACGCGCTAGCAAACGCCAAAACCCTGGATGATTACGCTCAAATTATCGAGACTTTGCTGCTCTTTGACCAGCATTCCCGCGCTATGGAAATTCTGCCTACCGTTGAAGCGCGGATTCCGAGCATTCCCATCGAGTTTTATATTGAAATAGCGGGGCCGCTGTTCAAAAAACGTCAAAAAGAGCAGGCTGATTTTTGGTTGCAAAAAGCCATTGCCAAAGCGTCACCACAAAATGCCGTTTTGACCACGATTGCGGATCATGTCATGGATTTTGATAAAGAGGTGGCCTACGAGTATGCCCAAAAAGCGATTGCCCAAGAAAAAACCGGCCAGGCTCATGTGATATTGGGTCTTTTGGAAGAACAACGCGGGAATAAAACCCTCAGCAAAAAACATTTCCGCGAAGCCGAGCGGATTGCCCGTCAAACCAACGATGAAGAACTTATGGAACGCATTGAAGCAGCCCGTATTTACCTAGCCGGGCCAGATGCGCTGATGCGCCGCCTGCTGGAAGCTGGTGACCCGAATTTATTGGATGATTTATATGAACTTTTTGGCAAGGGATTAAGATGACACCAGCTCCCAGATCCGAACAACCAGAACGGCGTTCTGCCATTACGCGAACCCCTATTTTGAACAGCGCCGACCCCTATGCGGTGCTGGGGCTGGATCGCCGCGCGACGCCCGCTGAAATTAAACGCGCCTACTTTGAGTTGGTTCGGCAATATTCGCCTGAGACCAACCCCGAAGCCTTCAAACAGGTGCGCTCCGCTTACGAAAAACTCAACAGCGCCGAGAACAAAACCGAAACTGACTTATTCCTTTTTCAGCCACCCCCTCAATGGATGGGCCGCAAGCGCCGACGCAAGCTGGATTTGGACTTTGACTCCCAGGATATTCTGCGAATGATGCAAAATTATGGCGATCTGGGCCGCACTCGTTTTGACGAAGATTTCCGGCCAATCGAGGAACTGCATAAATGAGTGCGCGCCGCCAGGTTTGGGAAACGCTTTCCCATTTGCTGCAACGTGTCGAAAATGCCACTCCTACCCAACCCGCTGATGCGGCAGGTTTGGAGCAGGAAATTCGTAAACTGGGCAAAACCCAGTTGAAGACCAATCTGCTGACCGAAGAGCAAACTACACAGGCAAAGCAGACTCTCGCCCTTGCGCAGGCGGCACAAGAACAAAACGCCCGCCTGCTCGAAGCCCTCGGGGCAGAACGTGCGGCCCAGGCCCAGCAAGAAACCCTTGAAGCCATCTTTCCGGCGTTGGATGGGCTGGAACATGCCATTGCCAGCGGAAAGCGCTACCTGCAAACCCGCGACCGCGCTGCCTCCCATCCAAACCTGACGCCTGAACAGACCCTGCTGGTTTCTCCGGCTGACCGGGCTGTTTTGGCAGGCTGGCTCAATGGCCTGAATCTGGTGCGGGAACGGTTGTTAGCGATTCTTGAAGCAGGCGGTGTTACCCCCATTGCCAGTGTAGGCCAGATGTTTGACCCTTACCTGCATGTGGCGGTTGGCACTTCGACGCAATTGCCTGATGGGATGAAAGCCAGCCCAAACATCATCGTTGCTGAGGAACAGCGCGGTTATCGTACGCAGACAGGCGTTATCCGCTTTGCCGAAGTGATGGTCTACCGCCCAGCCTGAGATGTTCTTCCTGTAAAAATATTTTGGAGAAACTTGTGATCAAAATCGTTGGTATTGACCTTGGAACCACCAACTCGGGCGTCTCGATTGTGCAAAATGGCGCGCCGGTGATGCTGCCGAATGGCAGTGAGCGCATTATTCCTTCGGTGGTGGGTTATTCCACTATCAATAAAAACTGGCTGGTTGGCACGCCTGCCCGCAATCAATTTGTCTTGGACCCGGATAACACCGCGCGTTCCATCAAACGAAAAATGGGCACCGATGCACGCGTCAGCCTAGGCGGGCAGGAATTTACTCCCCAGCAGGTTTCGGCTTTTGTCTTGCGCGAGTTGAAAGGCGTGGCCGAACGCAACCTGGGTGAACCGGTTTCGGATGTAGTTATCACTGTCCCGGCGTACTTTACCGATGCGGCCCGCCAGGCCACCCACGATGCCGGGCGGATTGCCGGGTTTAATGTTCGCCGGGTTATCAACGAACCCACCGCGGCGGCACTGGCTTATGGGCTGAACCAGGTGGAAGATGAGATGGTTTTGGTCTACGACCTGGGCGGCGGCACTTTCGACGTGTCGCTGGTGGAATTAATCGGCGGCGTAGTGGAAGTTCGCGCCAGTCACGGCAACACCCAACTGGGTGGCGATGATTTCGACCAGTTGCTGGCGGAAGAAATTGCCCGCTGGTTCAATGACCAGCACGGCATAGATCTGCGCCAGGAGCGCCGCGCCTGGGCCAGGCTGCTGCGCGCCGCCGAAACGGCCAAAATCCAGCTTTCAGCGCAAGCCTACACCTGGGTGAAAGAAGAATACATCACCGAGAAAAATGGAGTGCCCCTGCATCTGGAATATGAAGCCAGCCGCAGCGACTTTGAAAACCTGATCCAGCCCAAACTCGAAGAAACGCTTGATTCAGTCAGGCAGGTACTTGCCGATGCCAAAATTGATACCGGCCAGCTTCAGCAGGTGCTTTTGGTGGGCGGTTCCAGCTATATTCCGGCAGTCTGGGCAATGCTGGCGAGTGAACTTGATATTGAGCCGCAAATGTCCATCAATCCCGAAGAAGTGGTGGCGATGGGTGCAGGCGTACAGGCGGCGATCATCGCCGGGGAGCCGATAGACGCCATTTTGGTGGATGTGACCCCGCACTCGCTGGGAATTGCTGTGGCCGAGCATTTTATGGGCAACATCAGCTCTGGTCATTTTAAGAGTCTGATTCACCACAATACAACCATCCCCACTAGCCGCGAAGAAAAGTTCTATGCGATCTACCCCGACCAGGACACGATTCGCATCGAGGTGTACCAGGGTGAGCATGAGATGGTTGAACACAACACCCCGCTGGGTGATTTCCTAATTACCGGGCTGGAACCTAGCATCGACGGCAACCCTGCCGAAGTGACCGTGCAATTTGATCTGGATGTGAACGGCATTCTCAAAGTGATAGCGCGCGACCGAAAATCCAGCCGTCAGGAATCCATTTCGGTGGAGGCTTCGCACGCCCGTATGAGTGAAGCCGAAATCCTGGCCGCCCGCAATTGGGCAGATGATGAAAGCGTCGAAGCCGAATTGCCGCCGCTTCCGGGCGAAGCCGCCGCCCTGGTGCGCCACGCCGAATTGTTGCTGGCTGGCAACAAACTGGAAGGCGAGAAGCGCAAGCCACTGGCAGACCTGCTCTCGCGCATCGAAGACGCCCGCGGCGGTGAGCCGGATGACCTGGCTGAACTGTTGGACACTCTGGAAGATATGCTGTTCGATTTGGAACTGGATTAAAAACAAATCAGCCACTGCGCAAATGGGATGGCTGATTTTATACGCACAGTAGGTTTGGCTGCTACACTTATAAGCCAGCCAGTGCCTTTTGCAGGGCGGGGCGTCGGGCATAAGCGGCGCGCAGGTTGGCGATGTAAACCTGCTATTCGGCGATTCGGCCTTTGGCTTCGTAAGCCTTTTTGGCGCGCGCCAGCCATT
>JBBRWF010000328.1:0-5493 GCA_038249405.1 Anaerolineales bacterium | reverse complement strand
GGTCAAGTCGATGCGACTGTCAACCAATTGAATGCATTTATCAACGAGGTTCAAGCCCAACAGGGAAAGAAGATCAGTGCTTCCGCAGCTAATGCGCTGATTGCAAAAGTACAAGAGGTCATCGCAGGGATGGCGTCAAGTCTTCCTGCGAAAGTCGCTGCGATCACTCTGCAGCCCACCGCCTCCTCTACGCTGGTTGGAATGACGGCCCCCTTGCCTATGGGAACCAGGCTTGAGCACCAATCCCAATGGGACAACATGGTCAGTCAGATGGCAGGAACCATCGGCTTCACAAACTTCACATATGACGCCTATAAACTCCCGGCGCAGACTGCCTTGAAAGACACGCTCGTCTACTATGATGCCCAGGCTGCTCTTTCCGGTTGGGGAGCCACCCACACGCAGACCAATGAGGTCCCCGGTGGGTCCTATGCTGTGTGGACGGTTGCCACTGGCGAAGTAACAAATTACTTTGTAGTGGTCCAGATGGATAATGCCCAAGAAGGTAGCATTACCCTCAATATCATCGGCAAGAAGTAAAAAGGAGAACACTATGTTTCCAATTGGTGATGATGATAGCGGTCGAAGAACGACACCGATAGTGACATACATTTTGATCGTGCTGAATGTGTTATTTTTTCTTGTGGAACTCAGTGGTGGTGATGCTTTCATCATGAAATGGGCCTTTGTTCCCAGTCGTTTCTTGGCCAACCCTGCTGCTGACTTCCTGACGTTGTTCACTTCCATGTTCATGCACGCCGGGTGGCTCCATCTGGGAGGCAACATGCTCTACCTATGGATCTTTGGCGATAATGTGGAAGACCGCTTCGGGCCGGTCAAATTCCTGATCTTCTATTTAGTTTGCGGACTCGCGGCTACCGCTGCTCAACTGGTCTTCAGCCTGACCTCGAATATCCCCAACCTGGGTGCATCTGGAGCGATCGCAGGCGTGCTTGGTTCTTACATCTTATTGTTTCCAAAAGGAAGCGTCAGAGTATTACAAGGACAGCGAGTGATCCCCGTCCCGGCCTTGATCGTGATCGGGCTGTGGTTCGTTTTGCAACTCTTTAGTGGTATCGGCTCCATCGCCAATACTTCAGATACAGGCGGCGTGGCTTTCATGGCCCACATTGGCGGATTTGTCGCTGGCTTTTTGCTGACCTTCTTGTTCAGAGGCAGCTCAACAGCACGTTTGACCGCATAAAACGCCATAACCATTTGGGTTTATCTAAAAGTTTAACGAAGGCGTTCTTGGATGTTATGCATCGGAAAATGAAAATGTAATCGAGTTGCACGGCTGGATCGTCTGTGCCAGAATCTTCAACATTCTGGCTGTTCATACCTCGGATTGTAAGCTGGTGGATTTTGCAGTACAGCCATAATCCATCGTTGGAGACTAAAACGCGCCAGTGTCGGCGCGTTTTAGTCTAAAAATGGTCTCCTTGGTGGGAAAAGACGGTAGAGTTGATTCGGAATTCGACTTTCTCTCGTTGCAGATGTTTTCCGCCCATCCCCTATACAAGCGGATGACTGATCAACTCCATGACAGATCAATGCCTGGTGGTCAAACCAGCGGCGGTGGCGGGTCATCTGTCTTGGTGACCCCGGCACCGCTGATCTGTATCATGGCAGAAATACCACCCGCGTACGGTGGTTTCCGAAGAGCTTTGTCAGTGCGGCGCTCCGTAAACTGGATGTACTCAACATAGCACATAAACTCGACGATCTGCGCTCTTCATCAGGAAATAGATTGGAAGCCCAGAAAGGTGACTGGATGGTTTCCATAGTATTCGTGTCAACAAAGGCGCATTATATTTCGAGGGGCATCCCACGCTTATCAAAACGGCTGTCTATCAATATCCTGGAAGGTATATTTTTTCCCAGATAATCACGGCTGCCACTCCTCATTTACATCAATGATCGCTGCTCGCGTATGAAATTCATCTACCAAGCAGCGATATGCCATTCTGGTAAATAAGGAATTTTGTTCATAAGTAGAATTGCTGAATTATTTATTGGAACAATTCTCAACCTGGAATTTCTTTATTCAAATAGTTAGGAAAACCCTGCTCTTTTGCTGTGGGTTGGCCCCCTCCCCCAAGTGACGGAGATAAAAACACCCCAGTCGATGGATGTCGGCGGGGTATTTAAATTGTAAGATGGTGCATGAGGCTGGGTTCTTGTGTATCGTTTTTCGGTTCCAGCCCGTTCTTCGCCGGCAGTCGTTGCCAGACGAAAATTCTGGTCGCCAGGATGCCTGTAAACCCAGGAACGGTGCGACCAACCAATGCTTGTGCTCTATTTCCAAAAAAAGAAGGAGTGGTATGTCTAAAAAAGATAATTCTGATCGTGTTAAATTGATTGCCAACCCGTTTGCGGGCGATGTTTCGCAAGCAGCTTCCAAGCTCGAACAGGTAAAACGCTATTTGTGGGAAGGCGGTGTTAAGCTCGATGTGGCTCTGGCCAAACCCAAAGATGAAGCCATTCCGATCGCCAGAAAAGCCATTAAGGATGGTTATCGCACAATCATCGCCATGGGCGGGGATGGCACGATCGGCGCAGTGATTCGCGGGATCGCCGGCTCAAAAGTGCGCCTGGGAATTATCGCGGCGGGAACCGAAAATGACATGGCTGCCAGCCTGGGTATCCCTGAAGACATCCAGGCAGCCTGTGCATTGATCATCTCTGGTCATACGCGCAAGCTGGATCTTGGCCGGATCAGCACAAAGAAAAACAAGAATTTCTACTTCTTTAATATTGCAGCCATTGGGCTGACCGCCAGCATCTTCCCATATATAAAAGAAGTGCCCGAAGGAAAATTGTCGGGCATCAAGGATGCTGTCAGCACTCTTTTAAAATATAAATCCAATCCGAAGATATTTCTCACGTTGGATGGCGAAAGTAAAATTGAAGTTGAAACCATGATGGTGACTGTGGCGAACACGCCCATTACTGGGGCAAAAAACTTGGTGGCCCCGGATGCTTCCATGGAAGATGGGCTGTTAGATATCGCCGTATATCCTGAATTTAATAAGGCCGAGCTGCTTGCCTATTTCGCCAAATCAGCCCACGAACATAAAACTCCGGACGGCAATATCCAACGCTACCAGGCGCGAAAAATAAAGATAAAAACCTCCCCGAAACTGGATGTTGCAGCGGAAGGGATCATCCTGGGTAAGGGTACAGCCCGCATCAGGCTGCTTCCCGGTGTTTTGTGTGTGATTGCTCCTGAACCCGGCCCTGGCGTGGAAAAACCGCTAGATAAGAGCATTCAACCGGCGCAAGTACCTGCATAACAGCAAAGAATATGAACAATGTATGTTAAATTCTGAGTTGCTGAGCCTGTCATAGCAGCGAGAGTCAATCAAGGTTAGATATTGGGTTGTTAGGAGTATAAAATGGATCATGTCACTGTAAATACCGCGAAAGAAACCGGAAAAGCTGTCCTGGACGAAGCCAAACAAAAGGCCAACAACCTGTGGGTTGAGCGGCTTGAGCGATTTGGATATATCACGCGAGGCGCCATTTACGCTCTCATCGGTATTTTGGCGCTGCTTTTGGCAGTTGGCGCAGGTGGGGCCGCCACCAGTCCCACCAGTGCGATTGAGTTGATCGGGAAACAACCATTTGGAAAGTTTTTACTTATCCTCGTTGCCATCGGTCTGCTCGGGTATGCCTTGTGGGGCTTTGTGCGCGCGATCTTGGATCCGTTGGGACGCGGCAGTGACGCCAAAGGCTTATTCGCGCGCGCTGGCTTTTTGTTCAGCGGTGTATCCTATGGCCTGATGTTGATCCCGACCGTTCTAACACTTATCGGCAAATCAGGTGGATCATCCCAGGGCAGTACCTCAGGAGTGCCGTCAGCTTTGATGGCCGGACCTTTGGGCAAGTGGTTGGTGATTGCGTTTGGGGTCTTCTGGATCGCCGCAGGAATTTCACAATGTGTGGTCGCATATAAAGGCCGTTTTATGCGTGACATCAAAACAAGTGTGATGACTGCAAAAGAAATAAAGGCGCTGACCTCGCTGGGCAGAATTGGTTATGCCGCGCGTGGTATCGTATTCGTTCTGATTGGTGGGATCATCCTGCAAACAGCTTTTGCAGTTGGCGCCAGGCACTCGCAAGGTTTTGATGGCGCCCTGGCAGCTCTGGCCCATGCACCCTACGGCGAATTTTTATTGGCAGCGATCGCCATTGGGCTGATCTTGTTTGGGGCCTATTCCGCACTTTGCGCGAAATGGATTAAAACCCTCTCCACCCATCGGGCTTCCTAAAACATTTCCCGGTTGGGTCTTGTTTCGTGTGCCTGCGCTCAGGCTGGTCAGCTTTCAATTGGATTGCTGCAGTTTCGACTGCGAATAGGTTCATCTGTGAACCAACCTGACTGGCTGCAATAAGGAGAATCGGATTTATGGCTTGGTCTGACGTTCATAACCTCTCAAATTGGCCCAGGAAAGAATGAGCAGTCGCACAGGTTCTGCAGGATTTCTGGCACATCATCCAGCGCTGGGGCTGGGTTTATTTCTGCTAGGCGGCCTGGTTTTCGCGATTCTGGCATTCAGTGTTCGCACCAACGGTCCCTTGCTGGTCTGGGACTTGCCGGTCGACCAGTCCCTGCATACACGCGCCACCCAAGACCCCTGGTTGGTGATTGACCTGATGCGCTTCAGCGGTGAGCTGGGAAAATTTGCCGCCCTGGCCATCGCCATACCATTATCAATGTACTGGCTTTGGAAGCGGCATTGGCATGAGCTCAGTATGCTGGCGATCGGTGTGGGCGGCGGCAGTCTGTGGTTCCTGCTGCTTTCCAACCTGGTTGGACGTCACCGGCCGATCTTCCTTGACCCGATCGAAGTACCGCTGCCGGGCCCCGGTTTTCCCAGCGGGCACTCCATATTCTCGGTGCTTTTCTATGGATTAATTCTGTATCAACTTCTACCCCATTTACCATCCAGGAATTGGCGTGTGCTGGCCAGTCTGGATGCGCTGCTGATCGTTCTGATGGTGGGCTTCAGTCGGTTATATATGGGTGAGCATTACCCCACGGATGTGCTGGCGGGCTACGCTTTTGGCCTGGCCTGGGGTGCGCTCGTTTTCACCAGCCTTGAGCTTTACCGCCGTTACCGCTCCAAACGCGGCAGCAAAGCTATCTTCAGGTGAATTTTGATAGGTGCTGAATATCCTGGCGGAATGGGATAAAGCAAAATTGCTGCATCCTGCCAGCAATAGAAGAAGATATCCCATGATTTTCAAACAAATTCAACGGTACAGGCCAGACAGGCACGCAATAACGAAGGATGAACACAGGTTCTTCGGGCTGATTGGGAATTTACTCCCGATGCAACTGAAATGGCTGCGACATTTGCCGCTTAATATTCATCGCCTGAAGTGGCATAACCACCAGTTCCAGGAAGAAAATGCCACAAATGATGCCTCTAGCTTGCCAACCGGACCATTTGCAACCACCCGTAAAGATCAATTAGGCGATTTGCT
>JBBRWF010000327.1:0-5511 GCA_038249405.1 Anaerolineales bacterium | reverse complement strand
GGCGAAGCATCCGGCCAGATCGCGACCTCCATCCAGCAGGTGGCGCTCGGCACCGCCCAGCAAACCGCAAGCGTCACAAAGACATCTGGGGCGGTAGAACAAATGGGGGTGGTTATCGAAAGTGTGGCGCGTGGCGCGCACGAACAGGCCAGAGCCATTACTAAAGCTTCGCAGGTTGCCACACGCATCAGCACATCCATTGAGCAGGTTACCAACAATGCCCAGGCTGTCACGCGCGACTCAGCAGAAGCAGCCCGTTATTCGCGCGACGGCGCCAAAACTGTCAAGGAAACGATCACTGGCATGGAGGCGATCCGCAGGAAGGTGGGTCACTCAGCCATCAAGGTGGAAGAGATGGGTGCCCGCTCAGAAGAGATCGGCGCGATTGTTGAAACCATCGAAGATATCGCAAGCCAGACCAACCTGCTGGCTCTAAACGCGGCCATCGAAGCGGCGCGCGCCGGGGAACAGGGCAAGGGATTTGCAGTGGTGGCTGATGAAGTACGCAAACTTGCCGAACGCTCCAGCCTGGCAACCAAAGAAATCGCGAAACTGATCAAGGGCATACAGAGTACTGTAAGTGAAGCCGTTATCGCTATGAAGGAATCGGCCGCCGAAGTGGAACACGGGGTTGTTCGCGCCCATTCAGCCGGAGAAGTTCTCAATAATATTCTGGGGGCCGCCGAATCTGTCTACAAACAGGCCGATGAGGCCGGGACTGCCGCAGCGAAAGTCAGCGCAGCAGCCGCAGAATTGGTGGAAGCAGTGGATAGTGTTTCAGCGGTTATTGATGCAAATACTGCCGCCACCGAAAAGATGTCGACGAGTTCGAATGAATTGACCCAGGCTATGGAAAACATCGCCAGTGTCAGCGAGCAAAATAGTGCTTCAATTGAAGAAGTGTCTGCTTCCACTGAGGAAGTCGCTGCACAGGTAGAAGAAGTTTCCGCTTCTGCCACAACTTTGATGGAAATGGCGCAAAACCTGCAGTTGGTGGTGGCTCAATTCACTCTCCAGATGGGAACCGACAAAGGTAGTCGCGCACCTGTTCAAACTGGAGCGGGTCGTTTTAGTAAAAAGTAACCCCCAAAATATAAATATTATTCCGTTAGAGCCATCCACTTTTCGATGTAAATTGAAAGGCAGATGGCTCTTATGGTAATAATAGGAATACCAGATCAGCCTCTAAAGATATTGTTAATCCTGTCGATGTTAGTGACAGAATTAACAATATCAAGGAGGCGAGTATGATCAACGCTGCGGGGAATGATCTATCCAATTTAATGATAGCCCGACGCCTTATGGAAGTGCAAAAGGATGTTGAGGCTCGTCGAAACGGAAAACATGTGGAAGAAAAAACCGCTCTGGACTATTATAAAGAAGACCAGGCGCTGATCAGTGATGCGGCGATGAATGCCAATGAAAACGATCCACAAGCTTTGCCTCCTATTGAAAATCTCAACATAAAGCTGCCCGATTTCCGTAAAAAAGCTCAGGAAATCGTAAGCGCTGCGCAACCAGATGCACAACCCACGCAAGCCGCTGCGGTTTAAGGGCAGGTTACCATTGAGGCTAGCCAGAGTGTTGAAATTAAACTCGAACTGCGCTATAGATCGAATGCGCCCATGGAAGGGTTCACAGTTCACGATCAGAATTATGCCGAGTCTGACCGGTATCTATTCAAGTTTAAGGACGGTGTTACATTTACGATTCTCGACAAATGGGCTAATAAAAGCACGACCGTTTGGGGAGATACGCATGTGGATGTAGATGATGTGGAAGGGGCTTATAACGGAGAATTCAGCGATTTAAAAAAGAGTCAAGACACTACCACTTTTATGCTGGGGGACGGCACGCGCGTCACTTTTAAAGCAAAAGATAATGGGATCATCGAACAAGTGGATATCTATAAAGGGTCGCAGCATGTTAAGGGTTTGGGAGAAGCATCCAAAGATTTCGCTTCCGGAAACGGACTTTTCAGCACCCAGGTTTTGAATGACGGCATCCAGGCGGCAAGTTCGGCATCCACTGGGGATGTCGTTTACGCTGGCGGAGATGGCAACGATTGGTTCGATGCAAATAAAAGCCTGATTTGGGGCAAAACAACGGGGCCGGTAATTCTTCAATGCCCGCCTGCGACATTGGAATTTAGATACAAACAAACAATAACGCAATCTCTTTCAATTCAAACAATCGCAAAAGTCGCTTAGTTTTATTTATACGATCTGTTGGCGGTAAAAAACTCCAGCAAACCTGGAGTTTTTTACCGCCTATTTGATAAGACATAAGCACCCATCCTTGCAACTCACCAACGGTTTCAGACTTAAACACGCAGGCTAGAAACATGCCGCCTGTTAGCGGTATAATGGAGTGTACTTGAGCCGTTGGAGAGGACATGCCGGACAAAGAAAAATTCCACGAAATTTTCGAAAAGGTAAAAAAGACTTTCGAAATCCTGCGTGAAATGCTCCCAGAGACTCCATTAGAACCAGCTGAGTATTCGGCTGACCAATCTCGCCCAGGGCAGGATAATCACAACAACCGGACGGTGGTTTCACACACCGGGTTAAGTTTGAATTTAAGAGGGGATTTAAAAACTGCTGCGGGAATTTCGAATCACAGATCGCCCCTGTTCTATCAAGCCCGTCAACGATATCTTGAAAATATCATCGCTGCATACGAATATATGCGCCTGCCGGGCTTTCGATTTGGCAACCGGCCCTTGAGCATTCCATTTGATCAGGCATTTGTACCGTTCTCGCTCTTCGATAAACGCCTGGGCAGCATACGCCCGGAACGAGACGATGGGTTTTATGGCGGAGCGGGAGCGCTAAGCATTGCAAGTGCGCTGCAGCGTTATCGCCGCCTGGCAATCACTGGCAACGCTGGCTGTGGAAAGAGCAGCCTGCTGGCAGCTTTACTGCTGGCTTATGCCCGACCAATGACGGGCGAACGGGTTGATTCAATCCCAACACAAACAAATCATATTTCTGATGTCTCAAAACAATTCAATAAGCAGCGCCTGCATACCGGCGAAGAAAATTATTTACCCATTTTAATATCGCTGCGCGAGTTGGGACAATATCTTCAACAAAAGCACCGGCGATCTGACAAAGATGGTCCAACCCGCCTGATGAATTATTTGCGCGGTTTGAGGTTTGCATCAAACGGTGCTTTGCTTGCCACTCAGGAAAATTTCTTCGAAGTTTACCTGGCGGCTGGAAAAGCAATTGTTTTGATGGATGGGCTGGATGAGGTGGAAAACCAGGATCTGCGCCAGCGCGTGGTGCAGTTGATTGAAAAATTTGTCCAGCGCTATCCTGCATGCAGGTATATAGTCACCAGCCGTCCGCTGGACAGCCAGGGTACGCCACTCCTGGGTGAACAGTTTGGCACGCTGCAAGTACGTGATTTCAGTCCGTTTGAAACCCGCAATTTTGTTCGCTCGTGGTCAATTTCTCTGGAAAATGGGCTGGCAGGCTGTGAAACCCCCGAAGTGCTCGACCTGGCTAACCAGCGCGCAGATGATTTTATAAAGGCAATGGATGGGAACCCGCACACCGCACAATTTGCCACCAACCCACTGACACTAACTTTGCTGGCGCTCATCCAGCGTTTTCGCAAAGCATGGCCTGAACGCCGGGCAGACCTATATGACAGCGTGCTGGAAATATTAACCGAAAAAATTGATAAAAACATTTCCGCAAATGAATACTACCTGACTCAGGTTGAAGAAAAACGCACGCTGGAAATGATAGCCTTCTGGCTGCACCAGCATAATACCTGTGAAATGCAGAACAGCAACCTGAAACTCATCCTTCAGCCCTGGTTTTTACAAATGCGGAATAACGATAAAACCGCAGCTGACGAGGCGATGGATGGGTTTTTAGGGTCAATTGTTACGAAAAATAACAACTTGTTCGCTGAACTTCGGCCAGACACTTTTGGCTTTAGGCAGCGCACTTTTCAGGAATTTCTCGCTGCACAGGCCCTGGCCGAAAGGGAAGACACACTGGCGGTTACTCTGCAATGCCTGCCCAGTCCCTGGTGGCGTGAAGTGATCTTGTTTGAAGCCCGCTCCCTGGGCAAACAAGCGCAATTCCGCGTAAGCGAGCTGATCCGATTCATTTTGGATGCAGACCCAAGGTTGGGACTGCAACCGCGCTACACTACTTTTTTGGCGGCCGAATGTCTTTTGGATCTGGATCCAAAACATTTGGAAGTAGGCCTGCTGGTTGATGTTAAAAACAGTCTGAAAAAGCTTGCCAGTGCACCCATCCAGGAAGACGACCGACTGGGTGTGATG
This sequence comes from Anaerolineales bacterium, assembly GCA_038249405.1. Classification (GTDB taxonomy): domain Bacteria; phylum Chloroflexota; class Anaerolineae; order Anaerolineales; family Villigracilaceae; genus UBA5195. Next base: position 1,205 of record JBBRWF010000327.1, on the reverse strand, counting down.
AATAAAGTAACTGCGAGTAATGCCCTGATGAGTCTGCAAAGCGGGCAGCCAGTGGCACGCTACTGGAAGCTACAATACGGTGAGCCTGAATGGGTCAGGATTCCTGCAGGTGAATTCTGGATGGGGGATGCAGACGCATCGAAACAGCCTGGAAATCTCGCGGCGCATCGTGTTTCTCTTCCTGAATACCAGATTTCGCGGGTGGCGATAACCAATATACAATACGCAATGTATCTAAAAGATATTGGTGCGCAACCACCCGACCACTGGCAAAACGGACAACCTCCCAAAGGCAAGGAACACCACCCGGTAGTAAATGTAACATGGCATGAAGCGCTAGGGTATTGCACCTGGTTGGGTGAGAAAATCGGCCAGCCTGCCTGTCTGCCAAGCGAAGCTGAGTGGGAGAAAGCCGCTCGCGGCAACCATGATCAACGCGAGTATCCCTGGGGAACCTGGGCTGAACTGCATGCCAATACGAGTGAACTCGCGCTTGGAGATACAACTCCGGTAGGTTTATTTCCAAATGGCGCCAGTCCTTTTGGGCTGTTAGATATGACCGGTAACGTTCGGGAATGGACGCGCAGCCTATCTGGATATAGTTATCCTTATGATCCGATGGATAAAGCACGAGAAAATTTACTCGCAGCCGATGACCAACCTCGCGTGCTGCGCGGAGGTTCCTATTACTGTACGCGCGAATCTGCACGCTGTACCCAGCGGCAACGCTATTACCCGGATTTCGGTTTTTATAATTTCGGTTTTCGCGTGGTTATTCGCCCAACCTATTAATTGCACATCCGCAAACTATTGAATAACAATGCAGGACATCAGGTACTCAAAAAACTGTTTATTTTGCGGATTTCCCCACTGGTCGTACTCCAGGGTGGTCAGTGGAATGGTTGCATCCAAAAATACTGATCGGTGCGAGTTTTGATGTTAAAAAGTCAGGCTTCCATCAATCCCGATCGACATTAAATAATTTGAATTTTGATGCATTCGGACAATCGTTAACTTCGTGCCCCAACTCCCCACAAAACTTACAACGCACAGGCGGCAGGCGCTTTTTATTGCCAAAAAGGCGCTTAGGAATGGCGAAAGAATAACTTACCTCAAAGCAGTGTCGCCAAGGGTCTGGCGCAGTAATTCCACCGGGCTAAATAGGTATCAAAAACGATGCGCATGGTGTCTTTGAAATCATCGGC
>JBBRWF010000326.1:0-5586 GCA_038249405.1 Anaerolineales bacterium | reverse complement strand
GACCAACATCCATCGCCCAGCGCGCCCAGGCGCGAATTGCAGCCAGTTTACGATTTATGGAGGCTGGCTTGGACTCGCGAGTCGTCAGCCAAGTTTTGTATTCGCGCAGGTCCGTAGGCGTCAGCCGCGCCGGGGTTAGCTCATCACCATTGGTCTGCTTGAACCATTTGGCAAAATGCTCAACATCCCCAATGTAACCCGAAATGGTCAGCGGCGAGGCATCCTGTTCGTGCAAATGTTCCTCAAAATTCTTCATCTTCCAGTCCCCCAAGTTCATTATTATCTGCTCCGCCCGATTCATCTTCGCTGGCTTCAACATCTTCTACCAGCTTGAGTATGGCCTGATAGGGAAAACTCTCGGTTTCGTCCGATGCATACTCCGGATCCACAACCACGGCATCCAAGACAGCGGTAGGATGCACGGCCAGAAAGATATCGTCGTCAACGTCAAAATCTTCGTAATCGTCACTGGCCATCCAGCATTCAATCTCACGAATGGCTTTCTCTATGTTTTGGTGTTCGTCCAGATCCAACTCAGCGCGTACTTCGTCCGGGCTCATAGCACGCAGTTCGAAGGGCGTCGGGTATAGCGAAGGTACACGTTTTTCAAAAGACAGCGCCGTGACCGGGAAAATTCCATTTTCGCCAACGTGATCCGCAACGCTTTCGATGATCAATTCGGAAGGCGTTGAACCAAGCGAGAACTTCTCCATCGTTGTAGCAATATCTCGCGCGCTCGAACGATGCACGTATCTGACCTGCACCAGCTGGAACCCTGACATGGATTTTTTTAGCGCAGCAGTCAGGTTCTCCGGCGTATCATTCCAAACAAAATGCCAAGGCTGGCCACACACTGGACAGAGCAGCGGCACCAGGTAATGCGGACTTCCCCACCCCAAATCTGGGTCGAGCACCAAGTAGATTCGGTTACTTCTGGCGCTGTGGATGACATCGATTACGTCGCCCAGAAGGATATGTTTTAATGTATGCATGGTTGGTTCTTTCACTGGGTTGTATTGTATTGCGAATAATTAGGGGGATAAATGCGGTTTTTGGCCTGTTTTCTTGCCAATTATAGCATAATACGCAATACAATACCAATTGTATTGCGTATTATGTAAATACTCTTTGCGACCATTCGTATTTTCTTTTTATTCGATGCAAGTTGATGAATTGTAAAATTCCCCATGTTAGCCAATACATTGACGCAATTTCATCCAGGCCCAGTCGGTCTATCCTGGTATGCTGCGACCAATCTACTTTATAGTTGATGTGGCGCTCCAAAACACCCGAGCACACTGTCATAGGAAAGTTTCTCTTTCACAGCCACATCCTCTACCATAGCATTTACCAACTGCACTCCTTGGGGTTAACGCAAAAAGCGACCACCTGCGCAGGGGGTCTTTGATATCCAAAGACACTGCGGTAGGTGGTCGCTTCTGGAAGATTAGGGAAGGGTGGCGAACGTTCGGCCAACGTTATTCAGTTGTAGGCGGTGAGTTTATCACATTTTGGGGAAAGGGCTTGGGGAAGTTCAAAACAGTGCTATAGATCGGAAAAGTGACATCGACAGCGGTTCGAGTTCCGTTGGGAACAAATTACGAGTGTGTGTTTGAATAGCAAGATGGTAATCACCACGCTCATACTTTTTAATTCGCAAGCTGGAAGAAACCGGGGACAGTTTGATCCGCGCGGTGATGAGCCAGTTGAATTTATCTGCAAGGGCGTATGCCTCACACCATGTCACAGGATATTGAAGCTGGCGCACACGATCGCCGACTTGGCGGGGAGCGAACATATCCAGACGCCGCATTTGGCGGATTACTCCACTTTGCATGTTCCTGGCAAGGGCGCTGCAGCACCGGCTGAAGAGATGCACAGCACTCTGTGATGCAATGGATAGACTAAATGCTCTGCATTTTTTAGCGCAGAGCATTTAGTCTATTAAAATTTGGTGGAGCTAATTCGAAAAATAAGGCAGTCAATTAATACCCGGATGCTTCGCCTTGAACCTGGTCAATTATTGCTGGCGCTGCGCTAGCTCCGAGTAATTCCGCACCAGCATTCAGTAACGCGACAGCTTTCTCGTAACTATTTACTTTCCCAGATGCTTTCACATGTGCATGAATAGCTGTTTTTCGGATCAAGCTGATGTTCTCAGGGCTGGCAGCTTCCGATCCGGGACCCCAACCGCTTGAATTTTTGATCCAAGGCATACCTGCTTCGTCAAGAAGGCGAATGGCTGCTATTCTTTGTTCTATATCCTTGATATATCCAAGCTCCAACATGGCCTTTACTGGCATTCCCTGTGCAGCGCGGACAATTTCTACCGCTTCTTTTTGAAAATCTTCATACATACCTGAAAGGAAAAATCCCATATTTGGCGCATAGTCTACTTCATCTGCGCCCAGGGCTCTGCACTCACGGATAAGTGAAATTTTTGCATCCAGGCTCTCATGTCCTGTTCCTAACCCAATGCAGGTAGCTACAAAAATGCCTGATCCGTTCAGAATTTTCCTTGCCATCGGGACCCAACACATGGCAATCATTGCAGCATGAAAATTATATTTGAGTGTCTTTTCCAGATGGGTCGTAATCTCAGTTTGGGTTGCTTCTGGACGGACATCGGTAAATTGTAAATGTTTGGCCAACTGGCGGCGATCAAGAGTTTCAGCTTGCATTATTCCTCCGAATGATTATTGATTACATTTGTCATTTTATCGTTGTGACAAAGATGCTTGACTTTATAGGCGGCTAAAGTAGAATAATACTATAGACATCTATGGACAACTATAAACATCTATAAACAACTTGTCAAGACTAAGCGATAGGGAAAACTATGCCAGAGATTGAACGATCCGGGCCAAAGTTAATTTATCAACAAATAGTCGACTGGATGCACCAGCAGATGTCTACCGGAATCTGGCCAGAACATTATCGCCTGCCATCAGAGATCGAAATGGCTGCGAAGTTTGAAGTAAGCCGCGGCACAATTCGAAAAGCGATCAATCAACTATCATCCGAAGGGCTGCTCATTACAATTCATGGACGGGGGACATTTGTAGAATCGACGGTAATAGAACAGCCTCTGGCTGAACAATTGATTTCGTTTTCGGAGGCATTGATCGATAAGAAAATCAACTTTCAGACCCAGGTTGTACGGCAAGATATTGAAGTTCCCCCAGCACGAATTGCTTCACTACTCTCATTACCGGATGGCAAGCCTGCGCTTACGTTGGAGCGGATACGGTCTGTCCACCAATCTCCAGTTATCTATCTAATAAACTATGTCGTTTTACATATGTGCCCAGGAATCGAAAAAGTTGATTTTACGAAGTATCGCTTGTTCGAAGTCCTTGAGGAACACTATAAGTTGACACTTGGCTGGGGGCAGCGTACATTCCAGGCACAATCTGCGGATGAAGCAGTGGCAACGAAGTTAAATATCACCTTGTGTGACCCTGTTATGTATATGGAACAAATCCTTTACCTCCGAGATGGTTCCCCGATTGAATTTTCTCGGGTTTGGATACCTGGTAATGGCTTCCGCTTATCGGCAATTGTTAAACGTGGCGATAAGCATGACAGTGGCCATAATTCGTTGGCGTTTGATTCAGTTAATTCCACTATTACATCCCACATACCTGAGGAGTAAGCCGCTTTGAATACTTCGTCAACCCCGCATTCCAAAGACCTGGACCGAAATGTCTCCGCCGGTTCAACTTTTAGCACATTACGGCGCTTTTTCTCTGGCCGAGAAACCGGTGTGTTTATTGCGCTGGTTTTGATGGGCTTGTTCCTGACGTTTGCCACTCCAAATTTCTTGACGATTAAAAACTTACTTAATATTGGCCGTCAGGTGTCTCTGATCGGCATAATGGCTGTCGGCATGACCTTTGTCTTGATCGGAAAAGAAATTGATCTGTCGGTCGGGTCAACCTATGCCCTGGCTGGGCTGGGTACTGGCATATTGCTCACCCAACAGATTGGAGTATTGCCAGCAGTAGTACTTGGACTCTGTATTGGTGCATTAATTGGTGCAGTAAACGGTTGGCTGTCTACCTATGGCCAGCTGCCATCTTTTATCACTACCCTGGGAATGTTGAGCGCAATACGAGGATTGGCGCTATTGGTTACCAATGGTCAACCGGTGACAATCAATGAAGCATTTGGGGTTTCAAAAGAGGCTGTTGAACAATTTTATTTCCTTGGCCAGGGCCAATTGTTTGGAATTATTCCAATGCAACTGGTATTTTTTGTGATTGTGCTCATCATCGGATACGTCCTGCTCTCCCGTACGATCCTGGGTTTCCAAACGTACGCGGTTGGAGGAAATGAAAAAGCTGCCCGTGTATCTGGTATTCGTACACAAAACGTGAAGATTATCGGCTTTGTGATGATGGGAATTCTGGCAGCCCTTTCGGGAATCTTGTCGCTGGCTTTCTTGCCCAGCGGTCAGGCAGGTCGCACTGGTCTTGGGGTCGAGTTGGATGTTATTGCTGCTGCAGTCATTGGCGGCGCTTCGTTGGCTGGTGGCGAAGGCACAATGTTGGGAACCCTGATCGGTGTATTGATCATCGGAATATTACGCAATGGCCTGGTGTTATTAGGGATTTCGCCTTTCTGGCAGACCACAATTATTGGTTTGGTGATTATCCTGGCAGTTGGAATGGATAAGTGGACACGCAATAAACGATCTAGCTAGTTTATGCACCATTTATCCTTCGGAGGTGAAACCAATACAAATAATTTAAGTTTATTATGTCCGTAATCTCACGGACGGGAAAATTACACCAAATTATTAAAGAGGTTGGGGTAGATCCGGCAGATCTACCCCGTGGAATCCCTTCCAAAGTCGGAGTTCCAACCTGATTATATCTAATTTGTGTGAATTTTACCTTCTGGAAATTAACCTGAAAGCCTTTTGTTCTACCCAATTCACTCAGATGGAGAAGACAAATGAAGAAATCTAACCTGATCTTGTCGGTACTGGCCATGGTATTGATTGCCAGTTTAATGCTGGGAGCTTGTGCTCCTGCGTCAACACCAACTGTAGAGCCTACTACCGCCCCTATTACAGCCCCCACTACCGAATCCGTTGCCCCTACCAAAGCGCCAGCGCCGGCCGGTAGTTTTGTTCTCAACCCAGATATTGCCGCGCGAATGAAGGATGGCAAAAAACCAATTATTCGTGTTTCATATCATGATGTTTCAAACGAATTTGCTCCCCAGATCAAAGCGGGTGTGGAAAAGGCCGCAGCAGAACTGGGCGTTGATGCGGTCATGGTTGGACCAGTAGGCGCCAAGGCCGAAGATCAGATCGCTGAACTGGAAAGCCTGATCGAAAAAGGCGTGGATGGTATTGCGATTTCGTCGGTTAGCACGGACGCTCTGGCTCCCGTGATTGACAAAGCCCTGGCAGCTGGCATTCCGGTGGTTACTTACAACACTGACAACCCCAGCAGCAAGCGGTTGGCATTCGTCGGACAGGACCTGATTGGTTCAGGTCGAATTGCTGGCGATTTGATGGCGAAGGCACTGGGCGAAAAAGGCAAGGTAATTATCACCACCCTGGATGCATCCGCG
>JBBRWF010000325.1:0-5604 GCA_038249405.1 Anaerolineales bacterium | reverse complement strand
GGTTATCTCCTGTTCGCTGGACAGTGAAGGCTACCTCACGGGTCAGGCTTATGTGCTGCTGGCTGCCGCACTGGAAGGGACCCCCATTTTCATCTACCAGGGCGCGCCTGTAGATGCTGGTAAGGCTCCTGCCCAGATGAAGCCCGGTGATAAGGCCACTTTGCCAGCCGCCGCGCTGGTAATCAGCCGCTTTGCCAAACTGTAGAATTTTAAAGGGTATTTCCTAGATGCAGGCAGGTAAACTTCCTGCATCCAGGATCATTGTCGCCGGTAAACAAAAATACAGCCAGAAATTCGGCTTGCGTTCGGCATCGGTTGATAGTATAATTGTTTCGTTCACAGAACAGCCCCGTGAGGTTTTCTATAGCAGTCAAGGAGTTGTGCAGGAGCGTTAAATTCTTGAAGATCTACTTTCTTCGTAAAGATAGCGCCATGCCTCGATTGTGTCTGTGAACAGTCGAGTTTTTGTTTTTACACCCCACGAAAGAACGGAGGTGATTTCGCATGACGCTAGTAGTATTACGCTCCAATGAATCGCAAGAGTCTTTACTTAAGCGCTTCCGCAAGAAGATTGTCAAGAGTGGTGTTCTCAGCACCGTACGCCGCAAGCGCTGGTTTATTTCCAAAAGCGAGCAGCGCCGTATGGAAGACAAAAAGGCTATCCGCCGCCTCAAACGGCGCACGGTTAAGGTCACCGAATAATTGACCGGAGGTTTGTATGGCAAAAGAAGATGATAAGCTGGTGGTTGAAGGAATTGTGATCGAGGCTTTGCCCGGTACGCAGTTCAAAGTAAAACTTGAAAGTGGACACGTGATTTTAGCCTACTTATCTGGCAAAATGCGTAAGTTCTATATTCGTATTTTGTTGGGTGACCGGGTAAAGGTTGAAATGTCGCCTTATGACCTGAGCCGTGGGCGGATTACGTACCGCGCCAAGAAGACCAGCAGCGGCGAAATCTTCGAAGAAGTGGTCGCCTAGCCATACAGCATAATTGCTACCTGAAAGAGGCGCTCAAACGGGTGCCTCTTTTTTTTAAGCTTTATCCAGAAAATTTTATACAAGAATCAAAAACAGCCGCCAGGTTTCCTGACGGCTGTTTTTGATTTGCTTTTACCTTAGGGCAGATCCCTATAAGAACCCAACACCTTCATGTAATTTGCTCGTTCAAATGCCGCAGGTTCTTTGACAGACTGCTGGCTCATGCTGCCCTGCATTTGCTGTATGGAAATATATTCATGCTCTTCCATCCAGGATTGCATGGTCGCAAGAATATCGGGAACGCGGCCGTAGCCATTTTTTAGCAGCTCGGAAGCGATCATGGTCACTTTCGCACCAGCCATCATAGATTTGATCACATCTGTGGCGGTATGCACACCGCTTGTAATCGCCAGATCCGCGTTTACCTTGCCATAAAGAATGGATGTCCAGCGCAAAGGCAGCCGTAGTTCATCTGAAGTGCTCAGCACCAGGCTGTGAACCACTTCCAGGTTGTCCAGGTCAAAGTCTGGCTGGTAGAAGCGGTTAAAGAGCACCAGTCCTTTAGCGCCCGCTTCCACAATGCGCTTGGCAAAGTTTGGCAGTGCGGTGCAAAATGGGTTGAGTTTTACCGAAACGGGAATGGAAACACCCGCACAAACCTCTGAAATCAACTCCACGTAAGTATTTTCCAATTCCAGGGCGGTTAACTCGGGGTCGGTGGGTAGATAGTACAGGTTGAGCTCAATCGCGTCTGCTCCAGCATCCTGCATGTGATGTGCATAATGCGTCCACCCGCCCTTGGAAACACCGTTAAGGCTGCCAATCACAGGCACGCTGACCGCTTTCTTGACAGCGTTCATATGATCCAGATATTTCCCCGGTCCCATTGTGTACGAGCTGATTTCGGGTAGATAAGTGAGCGCCTCAGCAAATGAGTCTGTTCCGCGCGTGAGATAGTGATCCAGTTCCAGACTTTCGTGGATAATTTGTTCTTCAAAAAGGGAGTACATGACGATGGCGCCAACACCGGCTTCGTCAAGTTTTATTGCGCTGTCCAGTTTCTTTGTAAGCGGTGACGCTGACGCAACGACTGGATTTTTAAGATTTAACCCAAGATAGTGGGTAGTAAGGTCAGTCATAGAGAGTTCCTTCCAGTTGAGAATTCTTGCTGGTATGGATGAACACGACTTCCCATGTTCATCCATACCATTTGGGATTATTGTGTATCGCTGTCTGCGGGTTTTTCGTAATGCATCGAAGCCATTTGCTGATAGTATTCCCAACGTTTGTTGACATCGTTCTGACCTTGATGCAGAAGCATTTCCGCGCGGGCCTCGTCAGACTGTACCAGCATTCGATAGCGGGTCTCGTTGTAAGTATATTGCTCCAGAGGAATGGATGGCGCCTTTGAGTCAATGGTTAGCGGGTTCTGTCCCTGTGCGATCAAGGCCGGGTTGTAACGATACAGAGGCCAGTGACCCGAGAGTACTGCCAGCTTTTGCTGTTCAAGGCCCTTGGCCATATCGATACCGTGAGCGATGCAGTGCGAGTAAGCGATGATGATCGATGGACCGTCAAATGCTTCGGCTTCCAGGATGGCTTTCAAGGTTTGCTGATCGCTCGAGCCCATCGCAATCCGCGCCACATACACATATCCATACGACATGGCGATCAGGCCCAGATCCTTCTTCGAGATGCCCTTGCCGCTCATGGCAAATTTTGCCACTGCGCCGCGCGGGGTTGCTTTCGAAGATTGGCCGCCAGTATTTGAGTACACTTCGGTATCCAGCACCAGAATGTTGACATTGCGTCCCGAAGCCATCACATGATCCAGACCGCCGTAGCCGATATCATAGGCCCAGCCGTCGCCGCCGATGATCCAAACCGATTTTTTCACCAGCAGATCAGCCAGGCTCATCAGGTCGCGCGATTTTGGATCTGTTTTTCCGGCCAGTTTTTGCTTGAGGATTTCCACGCGTTCGCGTTGCTGCTTAATACCAGTCTCAGTGGTCTGATCGGATTTAAGCAGATCATCAGCCAGGCTGCCCAATTCAGCAGACATCTGTTTGATCAGGTATTCAATATATTGGGCCTGCTTGTCCAGGGTCAGCCGCATCCCCAGGCCAAACTCGGCGTTATCTTCAAATAACGAATTTGACCAGGCGGGGCCGCGGCCTTCTTTGTTGACAGCCCAGGGGGTGGTGGGCAGGTTTCCGCCGTAAATCGAGGAGCAGCCTGTGGCATTTGCAATGATGGCCCGGTCGCCAAATAATTGTGAAACCAGCTTGATATACGGGGTTTCACCACAGCCTGCGCAAGCGCCAGAGAATTCAAATAGTGGCTGTAACAGTTGTGAATTTTTAATGGTTGTTGGGTTGACCAGCGTGCGGTCCACTTCGGGCAGCTTATAGAAAAATTCCCAGTTAGCAGATTCGCTTTCACGCAAAGCTGGCTGTGGTGCCATATTGATGGCCTTGCGGCCCACCTGGGTCTTATCCTTCACTGGGCAGGCTTCAACGCACAGCGTGCAGCCGGTGCAGTCTTCTGGGGCCACCTGCACGGTGTAAGCCATGCCGGGGAATTCTTTGAACTTGGATGGGCTGTGCTTGAATGTTGCCGGAGCTTCAGCCAGCGCAGCAATCTCATACACTTTGTGGCGGATGACGGCATGCGGGCACACGAATACGCATTTCCCGCACTGGATGCACAGGTCAGCTTCCCAAACCGGGATGTCGAGTGCAATATTCCGTTTTTCCCACTGCGTGGTAGCGCTGGGGAAGGTACCGTCGATCGGCATGTCCGAAACCGCGATTTCTTCGCCTTCCAGTGCAATGATCGGAGCCAGAGTCTTTTTGACAAATTCTGGCGCTTCGGCCGGTACGCGTGAGCGCATCGATAACTTGCTGCTTGCGGTAACCGGAACCTTGATTTCGCGCAAATGCGCCAGCGTCTGGTCCACTGCTTCAAAGTTCTGCTGTACAACTGCTTCACCGCGTTTGCCGTATGTTTTTTCAATCGAGTGCTTTATCTCAGCAATCGCTTGTTCGCGCGGGAGAACACCAGAAATGGCAAAGAAACAAGTCTGCATGATCGTGTTCACGCGGCTGCCCATACCGGTCAATTCAGCCACTTCATACGCGTTGATGTTATAGAATTTCAGCTTTTTGACAATAATCGCCTTCTGAACTTCCACCGGCAGGTTATCCCAGACTTCTTCTGGCTTGAATAGACTGTTCAGCAAGAAGGTGCCGCCCGTTTGTGCATATTTCAAAATGTCATAGCGTTCCAAAAAGCTGAATTGGTGGCAGGCCACAAAGTTGGCTGTGTTGGGGGTGATCAAGTAAGCCGCTTTGATCGGTTTGGGCCCGAAGCGCAGGTGCGAAGCGGTCAATGTGCCCGATTTCTTCGAGTCGTAATAGAAAAAACCCTGGGCGTAATTATCTGTCTCTTCACCGATGATTTTGATCGAGTTTTTGTTTGCGCCCACGGTCCCATCTGCGCCCAGGCCAATGAAGACACAGCGCACAGTTTCAGGAAATTCAATGCTAAAGGTGGGGTCAACAGTCAGGCTGGTGTGTGATACATCGTCATTAATACCCACCGTGAAATGGTTTTTGGGCGTTGACTTGCTTAATTCATCCAGCACGGATTTGGCCATTGACGGGGTAAATTCTTTGGAAGAAAGCCCGTACCGTCCACCAATCACCTTGATATCACTTCGGCCAGATTCAAACAGCGCATTGACAATATCCAGGTACATTGGCTCGCCGCCCGCGCCGGGTTCCTTGGTGCGGTCAAGTACTGCGATCGATTTAACGCTCTTGGGTAGAGAATTAACAAAAGCTTCGGTATCGAAGGGCCGATACAGGCGTACACGCACCGCGCCCACTTTTTCACCTTTTTCTGCCAGGTAATCCACTGTAGCTTCCAATGTTTCACCGCCAGAGCCCATTACAACCACGATTCTTTCAGCTTCGGGATGACCAACATAATCAAACAAATGATACTGACGACCGGTCAATGTAGCAAATTTATTCATCGCCGTTTGAACAATTTCCGGAACAACCGCGTAGAACGGGTTGACTGTCTCGCGCCCCTGGAAGTACACATCCGGATTTTGCGCCGTGCCGCGAATGAAAGGATGATCGGGCGAGAGCCCGCGCGCGCGGTGGGCCTGCACAAGATCCATATCGATCATTTCGCGCAGATCGTCATCCGTCAACTGCTCAATCTTGGCAACTTCGTGCGAGGTGCGGAAGCCATCAAAGAAATGCAGGAATGGCAGGCGCGCCTTGAGCGTGGCGGAATGTGCAATCGCCGCCAGGTCGTGTGCTTCCTGCACCGAACCGGAGGAGAGCATGGCCCAACCGGTCTGGCGCACTGCCATCACATCCTGGTGATCCCCGTAGATCGATAAGCCCTGGGCTGCGATGGCGCGCGCTGCAATGTGAAAGACCGTGCTGGTTAGTTCACCGGCAATCTTGTACATATTAGGGATCATCAGCAGCAAGCCCTGGCTGGCTGTGAAGGTCGTCGTCAGGGCGCCGGTTTGCAGCGCGCCGTGTACTGCGCCAGCGGCGCCGCCTTCGGATTCCATTTCGATGACGTGTGGGGTTGTTCCCCAG